>JBGVIB010000205.1:0-8425 GCA_045122835.1 Lachnospiraceae bacterium | reverse complement strand
ATGCACAAATCACCGCCCTTAGAACCACTTACAGCTAAATTCCTAGCCTCTGATAGCAAGCTACATCCCCTCTCTCAGCCGGACGGTTTACGCATATGATTAGGCAATCCAGACAGCTTATACTAGGCATCTGGGTAGCGCTCATGATTCAACACCCCCACAAACCAGAATTTTTCAAATACCCCACTTCAAACTAGTTGAGTCCCACCCACTTTTGTGCTATACTATATCGGTCGGGCATTTTTACCCACCATGGAGGAAGCAATGCAAAGCATTAACGAAGATATAAAAAGTCAAAATTTCAAACCAGTATATTTATTATATGGAGAAGAAGATTACTTAAAACGAACATACCGGGATAAATTAATAAAAGCATTAATTCCAGAAGGGGACACCATGAATCTGACCAGATATCAAGGGAAGAATCCGCCAGTTTCAGAGATCATAGATACCAGTGAAACAATGCCCTTTTTCGCAGAGCGAAGATTGATTGTGATAGAGGAAAGCGGGTTATTCAAAAGTCAGAATGAGTTGGGAGATTACCTCAAAGAAATGCCGGATACCACATGCTTTTTATTTGTGGAAAAAGAAGTAGATAAGCGAAATAAGCTGTTTAAAAGCGTAAAGGATAAAGGCAGGGTAGTGGAGTTGGTTCGCCAGAACGAAGCAACTTTGACAAAATGGGTATTAGGACTACTGAAATCCGAAGGGAAAATGATTACCCAGTCTGCCATGCAGACATTTCTTATGCGTACAGGCAGTGATATGGAAAACATCCAGAAAGAATTAGAAAAACTGATTTGCTATACATGGGATAAACAGGGCATAGAACTTTCCGATGTGGAAGCAGTGTGTACTGTGCAGATTCAGAATCGAATCTTTGATATGGTACATGCCATTTCCAGTGGAGACAAGAAAAAAGCATTATCTCTGTATCAGGATTTGTTGGCGTTAAAAGAACCACCAATGCGAATCTTGTTTTTGATTGCAAGAGAATTTAATATTCTGTTACAGATAAAAGAACTTGCCGGTCGGGGAAATGATGCTTCCTTTATCAGTAAAAAAGTAGGATTACAGCCATTTCTGGTTGGAAAATATACGGCTCAGGCAAGAAAATATACAAAGGAACGGCTGCGATGTGCAGTAGAAGACTGCGTGGAGGCAGAGGAGAAGGTTAAGACGGGAAGATTGAATGATTCCTTAAGTGTAGAGATGATCATTGTAAAGTACAGTGAAAAACCAGGAGATTAAGTTGCAGAAATTGCATTCCTTTGATTAAAAAATAAGAAATTGTGCCAGTGCACAATGTTCCTTTAATGAAAAGCCGCAGGTATGGCAGAATGAGAGGAAAGTATGGAAAATAATCGAATTAAAGCAAAAGAAGATATGGTACAGTACACAAAAGAAATTTGTGAAGCCTTGCAGCAGGCAGATTTTGATAAACTGAATCGAGCAAGAGACGGTATTTTGAAGTGTGCGGATATTATATTTTCTGATGAGCGAGATAAGATCAATGCCTATAAAATCGTAGCGGCATCTTACAGTGGGGCTTATAATCAGGCAGATATACTTCCCCTTGCCAAGAAAATAGTTAAAATTGCAAAAGAAATATATCCGAAAAATTCAAGGGAACAGGTGGAAGCATATGATTTACTGGCTCAGACCAGCTTTGCAGCAGGGAAGTATGACGATACCAGAAAATTAGCAGAGGAGCTTTACCGCTATTATAATAAGAAATATGGCAAGGATAACAGAAAAGCAGTGAAAACATTGCAGCTTATCGGTATGTGCTACTGGAAGACAGGGCAGTATCAGGAGGGTGTAGAGTTTTTAGAAGAATGTTATCAGGAAGCATTGGATTTTTATGGAAAAACAGATATGGATACACTGCATTATCAAAGAACGTATGGAATGGCAGTGTTTTATATGGGAGATTTAGCATATGCAGAAGAAATTTTAAAATCTGCTAATCGCACAGCCCTTATAGAATATGGGGAAAGTCATTCTTTGTATCTGAAAACAAAGCAAAGTCTTCAGACCATAAAGGCTACCAAAGAACAGGCAGCAGAGGAGCGAAGAAAATATGCAGAATAATCTGGAGCGGATTGTTAAGCCTTTGCTGGCGTGGTTTCATGCATCGGCCAGAGTACTTCCTTGGCGGGAGCATCCGGAACCATATCGTGTGTGGGTGTCAGAAATTATGTTGCAGCAGACACGAGTGGAAGCCGTAAAGCCATATTTTGAAAGGTTTATGGAAGCTTTGCCGGATGTGGAAAGTCTGGCAAAGGCGGAGGAAGAAACACTTCTTAAGCTGTGGGAAGGATTAGGCTATTACAACCGGGTAAGGAATATGCAGAAAGCTGCAGTACAGATTATGGAAGTGCATGGCGGAAAACTACCGGCTGACTATGAAGCGTTATGTGAACTTTCCGGCATTGGCAGTTATACAGCAGGAGCCATTGCCTCTATTGCCTATGGCTTGCGTGTACCAGCTGTAGATGGCAATGTGCTACGTGTCATATCCAGAATTCAGGCTTGGGATGATGATATCACCAAGGCAAGTGTGAAAAAGAATATGGAGAAAGAACTTCTTGCCGTGATGCCTGGGGAGGCTGGTGCCTTTAATCAGGCATTAATGGAATTAGGGGCTATGGTCTGTATTCCAAATGGAAAGGCAAGATGTGAAAGCTGTCCTCTAGAAGAAATCTGTCAGGCAAGACAGAAAGGCATGGTAGATAAATTGCCAGTCAAAAGTCCTAAAAAGCAAAGACGTATTGAGAAAAAAACGCTACTACTTCTAGGACATGGAGATGTAACCGCTATTCGGAAAAGAGATTCTAAGGGCTTGTTAGCAGGCATGTATGAATTTCCTTTTATAGAGGGATGGGTTTCAAAAGATGCAGTGGCAGAGTATTGCAGGGAAGTGGGAAATGAAGTGTTAGATATCAGGGAACTTCCGGATTCTAAGCATATTTTTTCCCATGTAGAGTGGCATATGAAAGCATATGCAGTAGAGATACAAACCAGTCTTCCGAATCAGAATGAACTTTTATTTGTCACTGAAGCGGAGACAAACAACATGTATCCTATACCAGCGGCTTTTGCAGCATATAGATCTTACCTGAACCGGGTGAATATCTGGACGGATAAGGATATGAAGCACACAGAAAAAAATAATTATTCAAAGTAAGCGAGGAAGGAACAATGAAGATTTTATCAGTAGCAATACCTTGTTATAATTCGCAGAATTACATGAGAAAGTGTATCGATTCGTTACTGTTAGGTGGAAACGAAGTGGAGATTATTATTGTAAATGATGGTTCAACCGATGATACAGCAAAGATTGCAGATGAATATGCAGCACAATTTCCGGATATCATTAAAGTTGTGCATCAGGAAAATGGTGGACACGGAGAAGCGGTGAATGCAGGTATTCGCAATGCAACAGGTGTTTTCTTTAAGGTAGTAGACAGCGATGACTGGGTAAATGAAACAGCGTACCATAAGATTCTGGAAACGCTGGAACGTCTGGTGCGTCAGGGAACTTCTCTCGATATGATGATTAGCAATTTTGTATATGAGAAACAGGGTGTAAAGCGTAAGAAAGTTATGCATTATCGTTCTGCCTTTCCGAGGGACCAGGTATTTACATGGAATGATGTAAAATTCCTTCATAAAGGACAGTATATTCTTATGCATTCTGTTATTTACCGCACACAGCTCTTGCGTGATTGTGGATTAGAACTGCCGAAGCATACATTTTATGTGGATAACATATTTGTATTTTATCCATTGCCACATGTTAAGACCTTATATTATCTGGATGTGAATTTTTATCGTTATTTTATTGGACGTGCTGACCAGTCAGTAAATGAATCGGTAATGATAAAAAGGGTGGATCAGCAGATAAAGGTAAATAAATTAATGATTGATTATTATTCACCTAAGAGTATTAAGAATCGCAAGCTTAGAAGTTATATGACGAATTATCTGGAAATTATGATGGCAGTTTCCTCTATTATGCTGATTCGTTGCGGAACAGATGAGGCGATAAAAAAGAAAGTGGAACTGTGGCAGTATTTGAAAAAGAAGGACAAACACCTGCACTTTATTCTGCGATACGGTATCGTTGGAAGTAGCATGAATCTGTCGGGAAAAGGTGGAAGAAAGATATCAGTGGCAGCTTATAAGGTGACACAGCATATTTTTGGATTTAACTAAATAAATGTATGGAAAAGGCTCTGTTCCGGCAGAGTCTTTTTCAATCAAAAAACATGCTGGCAAGAATTGTCAGCATGTTTTTATTATCATATTTAATAATCCAAAGCCTTTTCCTTCTGGCGTCCGCGGCGCTTCGCAATGATAGTAGCCCAATCAGCTTTGTAAACAACCTCATACATAACGAAAGCAAGAATCAAAGCAGTAATCACATCAAACATAGAATGCTGCTTCAAAAATACAGTAGCACAACAGATGGAAACCATAAGGAGGAAGGAAGGAATTACAACCCACTTCTTATCCTTAATTCCGCTGGTGTGGCAAATTGCAACATGAGTAGCAATGGAATTGTAAACATGAATACTTGGGAACAAGTTCGTTGCAGTATCTGCTTTCCATAAGCCTTGAATCAATGTCGCAAATATAGTATCGCTTTCCAAATCAGTTGGTCTCAAATAATGACCATTTGGATATACAGTTGAAATAATCAGGAAAATTGTCATACCAGTAAATAAAAATGCACAGTTTTTATAATATGCTGGAACATCCTTAAAGAACTGAATCATAACAACAACAGCAACATATAAAAACCAGAGCAGGTATGGAACAATAAAAATTTCAATAAAAGGTATGTGGTCATCTATGTCCATATGTATCACATGGAAATTCGTGGTAACCTTTTTTTCAATCCAGCCAAACCATGTCAGATAAAAAAAGACATAGGACAACAAAATCCCGTGCTTATATTTCTGGAAAAACGGCTGCCAAAACTGTTTAAACTTTTTCATAAAATCCCTCTCTCAATTAAAAAAATGGAACGTTCTAAGTCCCTGTCATTTGCCACAACTAACATATAATATCATAATCACTCTTTCTTAACAAGATATGAATATTTTATTTAAGAATTTCTTAAGCAACAAAGGGTACACAGGAAAACTATCATATACTGAAATGTCAGATTGACACGGTAAATATGCAAAAAAATGTTATTAAGAAAGAAGGTGTAAATATAAAAAAAACATAATATTGCATTTTTTTTCAAATATGACTTGAATTTTATTCTGGAATTAGGTAGAATGAGTATGGTTGTTGATTATTTAACAATCTATTACATTCCATAGTAGATACTCTGTGTATAGTATATTCGTTTCTGGGTATGTTTATATGCAGGGATAATAAATTTTTTAGGAGGAATTAAAAAATGGCAGTAAAAGTAGCAATCAATGGTTTTGGACGTATCGGTCGTCTTGCATTTAGACAGATGTTTGGTGCTGAAGGATATGAGGTAGTTGCAATCAACGACTTAACAAATCCAGCAATGTTAGCACACTTATTAAAGTATGACTCTTCACAGGGTAAATATGCTTTAGCTGATACAGTAGTAGCTGGCGAAGACAGCATCACAGTTGATGGAAAGACAATCAAGATTTACGCAGAAGCAGATGCTTCTAAGTTACCTTGGGGAGAAATCGGTGTAGACGTTGTTCTTGAGTGTACAGGTTTCTATGTATCTAAGGCTAAGTCTCAGGCTCACATTGATGCAGGTGCTAAGAAGGTAGTTATCTCTGCTCCAGCAGGAAATGATCTTCCTACAGTTGTATTCAACGTTAACCATGACGTATTAACAAAGGATGATACAATCATCTCTGCTGCTTCTTGTACAACTAACTGCTTAGCTCCTATGGCTAAAGCTCTTAACGATTACGCTCCAATCCAGTCTGGTATCATGGCTACAATTCACGCTTACACAGGTGATCAGATGGTACTTGATGGACCACACAGAAAAGGTGATTTCAGACGTGCTCGTGCAGCAGCTGTTAACATCGTTCCTAACTCAACAGGTGCAGCTAAAGCTATCGGTTTAGTTATCCCAGAATTAAATGGTAAATTAATCGGTTCTGCACAGCGTGTTCCAGTACCAACAGGTTCTACAACAATCTTAACAGCAGTTGTTAAGGGTAAAGACGTAACTAAGGAAGGCATCAACGCAGCTATGAAGGCAGCAGCTACAGAGTCTTATGGTTACACAGAAGAAGAAATCGTATCTTCTGATATCGTTGGTATGAAGTACGGTTCTTTATTCGATGCAACTCAGACAATGGTTGCTCAGGTTGCTGAAGATTTATATGAAGTACAGGTTGTATCTTGGTATGATAACGAGAACTCTTACACAAGCCAGATGGTTAGAACAATTAAGTACTTCGCTGAATTAGCTTAATTTTCAAGTTAATTTTTAATCAGACGTGAGAGATTAGTTCTCGAATACAGGACTTAAAAGAGGTCCGGTCTTGTAAGGTGAACTTATGGGACCGGGCCTTTTTTATAAGCCTGGTAAAATGTAATTAGTAATAAATTTTCGAAAGGAGCATATAAACATGCTTAATAAAAAATCAGTTGATGATATCAATGTAAAAGGCAAAAAAGTATTAGTTAGATGCGATTTTAATGTACCATTACAGGATGGTAAGATCACAGACGAAAACCGTTTAGTAGCTGCACTTCCAACAATCAAGAAGTTAATCGCAGATGGCGGTAAGGTTATTCTTTGCTCTCACTTAGGTAAGCCAAAGGGAGAACCAAAGCCAGAATTATCTTTAGCACCAGTTGCTGCAAGATTAACAGAGTTATTAGGACAGGAAGTAAAGTTCGCTGCTGACGCAGAAGTAGTTGGTGCTAACGCTAAGGCTGCTGTTGAAGCCATGAACGATGGCGATGTAGTTCTTTTAGAGAACACACGTTACAGAGCAGAAGAAACAAAGAACGGCGAAGCATTCAGCAAAGATTTAGCTTCCTTATGTGATGTATTCGTAAACGATGCATTCGGCACAGCTCACAGAGCACATTGCTCTAATGTAGGTGTAACAGAATTCGTTGACACTGCAGTAGTTGGTTACTTAATGCAGAAAGAAATCGATTTCTTAGGAAATGCAGTAAACAATCCTGCAAGACCTTTCGTAGCTATCTTAGGTGGTTCTAAGGTTTCTTCTAAGATTTCTGTTATCAACAACTTATTAGACAAGGTTGATACATTAATCATCGGTGGTGGTATGTGCTTCACATTCGCTAAAGCTGCCGGACAGGAAATCGGTAAATCTTTAGTAGAAGATGATTATTTAGATTATGCAAAAGAAATGGTTGAGAAGGCTGCTGCTAAGGGAGTTAAATTATTACTTCCAGTTGATACTGTTGCAGCAAAAGAATTCTCTAACGATGCTCCTTTCAGAGTTGTTGAGGGTGACCTTGCAGCAGATGAAATGGGATTAGATATCGGACCTAAGACAGAAGCTCTTTACACAGAAGCATTAAAGGATGCTAAGACAGTAGTATGGAATGGACCAATGGGTGTATTCGAAATGTCTAACTTTGCTAACGGTACAATCGCAGTTGCAAAAGCTTTAGCTGAATTAGATGCTACAACAATCATCGGTGGTGGTGATTCTGCAGCAGCTGTTAATATCTTAGGCTTTGGCGATAAGATGACACACATCTCTACAGGTGGCGGTGCTTCCTTGGAGTTCTTAGAAGGTAAAGAGTTACCAGGTGTTGTTGCAGCTAACGATAAATAATTAAAAAATTTACAGCATGTTCCGGCAAGGATTTCCTAGTAAAATGTTTTGAACATAATTTGATTAATTATGTTCAAAACGTTGTACTGGCCGGAACATCATTATGTATAGAAGGAGATTTGAATCATGGCAAGAAAGAAAATTATTGCTGGTAACTGGAAAATGAACATGACTCCAAGCCAGGCAGTTAAATTAGTAGAAACTCTGAAACCACTGGTAGCAAATGAAGAAGTTGACGTAGTATTCTGCGTACCAGCTATCGACATCATTCCTGTAGTAGAAGCTGCAAAAGGTTCTAACATTCAGGTAGGTGCTGAAAACATGTATTTCGAAGAAAAAGGTGCTTACACAGGCGAAATCGCTCCAAACATGCTTACAGATGCAGGTGTTAAATATGTTATCCTTGGACATTCTGAAAGAAGAGAATACTTCGCAGAAACAAGCGAAACAGTTAACAAAAAAATGCTCAAAGCATTCGAACACGGCCTTACACCAATCATGTGCTGTGGTGAAACTCTTACACAGAGAGAACAGGGCGTAACAATGGACTTCATCCGTCAGCAGGTTAAAGTTGGTTTCCTTAACGTAACAGCTGATCAGGCTAAAGAAGCAGTTATCGCTTACGAACCAATCTGGGCAAT
>JBGVIB010000204.1:0-2180 GCA_045122835.1 Lachnospiraceae bacterium | reverse complement strand
TATATGGATGTGTTCCGTAGAGCAGATAGTGCCATGTATGAAGATAAAAAACAGAAAAAGATGAAATCAAAATAGGAATAAGAGATGGATAGTTATGGTGTTTACTAATGAAAAATGTGTAGGCTGTAATAAGTGTATCCGTTCTTGTCCGGTGCTTACTGCAAACGTTGCGGAGGATGAGGCTCTTTTGGATAGTATTTACTCAATGAATGCACGGGTAGTAAATATTGCAGCAACGACAGAAGAAATATCAACTCAGAGTGATACAATTCGTGATTTATCGGATGTCATACAAGGTGAAGTAAACGCTATTTAGATAGGAGGATTAAAGTGTTATGAGAAAGAAGATGTTGTTAGTTGTATGTAGTGTTATTTTATGTATTTCCATCATTGGGTGTGGGGCGTCAAAAGAGAAAGAAAATAACAGTATACAAAGTGTAATAGAAGACAACAGTATAGAAGAGGTAACTGAAACCAATACTATCATTTCGCCACTTCCGGTTACTATTGACATTAACAATTTAGATAATTGTACGGTGGCGGTATCTTTGGAGCAAGGAGATGCCTATGTGGATGATACAGGTGCTATGCAAATGGATGTAATAGTTTACACCTATGATTTGTATGACATGGTAGACATTGCTTCTTTAAAGGAAGGAGATGTTATTGTAATTCGGGAGCAGGAGGTAAAGATTACTTCGTTAGAAAGAAATGAAAAAGGACTTCTTATTAATGGAGGACTGGATAATGGAGGTTACGAATTTGGAACAGATGATACTACAGTCTGGTACGAATGCGGCTATAACGATGCAAAGTCTTATTATGAGTTGGGTGAGGTCACAATCCGAGTATCAGCAGATATGAATTTTTATGACAGCTCTGATTTGGATAAGGGAGAGGTTATGTATTATCCGGGCGATTTTCTGACCGACAAAGCAGGTATTGTGTATCATTTTGTACCGGGCAATACCAGCATTGTAATTGAGGATGGGATGATAATAGAAATGTATCGAAGTTATATGCCATAAATTAAACACCGAAGAAGAACGATATTATATATAGTGGTTGCTATAAGACATAGTATACAAACAGATAAGGCAAGAAAACGAGTGGTAAGTAGATTGCCATTCGTTTTCTACGTTTTAGGGGAAAAGCAAAAATTGCCCGATGAACGAGCAGAAAATAATGTGTATTGGGTTGTTTTCTGGACTGTGATATTAAGAAAGTCCGTTGATATGATTTATATGGAAAAGAGGTGTAAATCATGGATACAGACAGAAAATATACCAATATTCAGATTGGGAAAAGATTAAGAGAAGCAAGAAGAAACATGAATATTGATAAGGCAGAAATTGCGGAAGTGCTTGGAGTTACAGTAGAATTGTTTATAAAGATGTGCCGGTGAATGATGACGATGATAATTCAACATTAGGAGATACTGATGTAGTCAAACCAGAGGATGACAAAAAGATGAAGTACCAAAAAAACGGAGATAGTAATACTACACTGTATTCATTCTTATGTTATTGAGTGGATTCGGACTCATTATCTATTCAGGTAAAAAGAGACTTTTGAAAAAGGAAAGTTAAATGAAATTATTTTACAGAATAATATGATGAGACGTTGTGTCTTCTTCTGAATGAGGAATTTCGTTATTCCTGTGCCTGTGGGAATAGAATTCATGATAACTAAGATTAAATTAATTAGTTGCGAAATACTTTGATTACTAATTGTGTCGCCAACTGAAAGGCGGTGGAATGAAGAGTTATATGGAAAGAGGTTTGCCCAACAATATGGTGCAAACCTCTCAGCTTTTCAGTATATGATAGGGAACTTCCTTGTCAACAGAAGGACCAGGGGCTTTCGACCAACCCAAACAACAATATTGCTAATTGTTATTATAAGAGAACAGATAACAGCGGTCAAATGAAATGTGAATGGAGGCAGATTATTTCTTGCCGGAATCCGCAATCTCTTCCAATGTACCAATGCTTTTAATAAAGTCCTGTTCAACCGGGGAAATGGTGTTTTCAAAGCGGTTCTTGTACTTGGTGTATTCGGCATGAGCCTTATCAAGTGCCTGTTTGTGGCTGATGTGACCGCTACTGGTAAGAATATCACGGCGGGTCATTTTCAGGTAATCGTCAATGGTTTCCAGCCAGTCCTTCATATACATTGGT
>JBGVIB010000203.1:0-4414 GCA_045122835.1 Lachnospiraceae bacterium | reverse complement strand
CTCCAGATTGGTGACAAGTTCCTGCTGTTTGTGTGGAAACAGGTGGGAGTAAGTATTCAGTGTTGTGGATACCTTTTCGTGTCCCAGTCTGTCAGCAAGGATAAGTGCATCACATCCCTGATTGATAAGTAAACTGGCGTGTGTTTCACGTTCTAAAGGATAATTCTAGGACACACAACAATTTACCAATACAACCGGCTTATCTGTAATATATTTGAAAGGACAAAAAAGCTATGAAATTTATTTATGCTACATATAACCAATACTGCAATAGCATTGATATAACAACTTTTGATAATATGCTTTTGCGAATTGACTGTAATGAGGCAGAGGATGGATTGAAAACCACCCCCAATTCACAGTGTGCATTAAATGCTCTTGCCATTGACAACCCTATGGAGTATGCTCGGTTGGCTTTGACGGGTGAGATGCAAGATTGGGTGGATGCGGAAGATAGTTTGGAAGTGTGGTAATCTTATGGGTGGATTGCTATGTATGGCAGTCCACCTTTTATAAAGTTTTCAGAAAAATATAAGTGGAATGTAAGAACAGTGCGTGGTACAATGGGAAGTGGAAAATTTGAATTTTCGTGACAGATAATAATTACAAAAGGAGTAGTGCATATGAAACATACCGGAACGCAAAGAATAGAAACAGAAAGATTGATTTTAAGAAAATGGACACAGAATGATGCAGAAAGTTTATTTGCTTATGCAAAGAATCCTAATGTAGGTCCAATTGCTGGATGGCCACCACACAAAAATATTGAGGAAAGCAAAAATATTATTGATACTGTTTTTTGTGGGGCTGAATGCTATGCAATATGTGAAAAAGAAAATAATGTTGCAATTGGAGCTGTTGAGTTAAAATTAAATGGGCATACAGATATGACTGAAAGAGATGATGAATGTGAGCTGGGTTATTGGTTGGGAGAACCATTCTGGGGTAGGGGGTACATGCCCGAGGCTGCGAAAGCTCTTTTAAAAAGAGGTTTTGAAGAACTTGGTATGAAAACAATCTGGTGTGGATACTATGATGGAAACTATAAGTCAAAAAGAGTTCAGGAGAAACTCGGATTTGTATATCACCATACATGCTATGATGTGCCAGTGCCTCTTCTAAATGAGGTCAGAATCGGGCACACTAATATTATGACTAAGGAACAATGGGAAAATAAATAAATTCCTATTTTTCTTTTGAAGAATATTGTTCTGGATTGTGGTGCAAAAACATGAAAAGAAAGATTACTATAATATTTTGTATTTATCTTCTTCTTTTATTTGTGGGCTGTGAGGCGAATGAAGAAGATAGAACAATGGAAAATACAACAGAATACATGGTATTGCTGGGTGAGGATTCAAGCATTGTTGAGAAAGTAAGTGATGTAGACGTACTGGTAATTGATGCGGCATATTTTTGCAAGGAAGAAATTGCGTCACTTAAAGACAAGAACATCGGAAAAGTATATACATATTTGAATATTGGATCTATTGAGAATTTCAGAAGTTTCTATGAAGATTATGAGAATTATATACTTGGAGATTATGAGAATTGGCCGGAAGAAAAATGGATTGATGTTTCACAACCTGAATGGCAGGAGTTTATTATAAATGAGAGTAAAGAACTGGCACAAAAAGGAATTGATGGCTTTTTTATCGATAATGTAGATGTATTCTATTTATATCCAAATGATGAAATATACAATGGATTAGTCGATATTCTGTCTGGAATAAAAGGCATGAATAAACCTGTTTATCTAAACGGTGGGGATTGCTTTGTCAGAAAGTATATCGAATCCGGAGATAAACGTGTGATTTTTGATGGTGTGAATCAGGAATGTGTTTACACGACATATGATTTCACAAATGATCGATTCCTGAAGAATTCCGAAGAAAATATGTATTACTTCACAGAATATTTGGACATGCTGGTCGAGAATGGGTATGTGGTTTATGTTCTGGAATATGCCACGGATCCAAAGATCAGGAGTAAGTCTTATTTCTACTCTATGGAACATAATTATATTTGTTACGTGTCTGATAATATTGAACTACTAATGAATAACTAAATTGAAATTTTATCTATGTAAAGAACCCGACAACTTTCAGTCTTACAGAGAGATTGAGAGCACGCATGAATTGATTAGGTTACAATCGCTGTTAGTGCCAACGAAAAAACAGAGTACACGAGATATGCATCTGTCCTTTCGTTGGTGCTAATAGCGATTTTGCCGAATTGAACAAAGTCGCGTACCTTTGTCGATATGTATGGTGTTTCAATCCAAGCCAGTTTCTTTAAAAATAAAGGTGGATTAAACTTACAACATAGCGACTTGTTAATTTATGGCATAGCAAACAAGCCTCATCGCTGAGACTGATTTTTGAAATATAGAAGTACATATGTTAAATCCGTAGTGGCATATGCAGATGTGGTTTTCCGAGATGACCACCGCAGCATCTACATACGGATAATTTTATGCCATACAGAGTTTCTATGATTTGCGGAGCTTCCATATCCTTTAGTATTGATATGTATTTTTTACATCCCAGAAGATTGCGGCACAGGGTTAAGTGCTTGTTTTTGCTACGGGTGCATAGTAAGCCATAATGTCTGATTCTAACAAAGCGCTTTGGTGGAACATGCATAAGAAATCTTCTGACAAACTCTACACCAGAGATGGTAAGTTCTTTCCATTTACCATGTTCACGGTAATCTTTGACGTAGTAAGTAACGGTATCTTCATCCATGCGAATAATACGATGGTTGCTGATAGCGATACGGTGGGTGTACTTACCCAGGTAATTAATGACAGATTGTGCACCATTGAAGGTTTTTTTACAATGGGGAATCCAGTCCTTTTTGTAGCAGGTGTTGAGAAGCTCTTTGAAGTTATAACTGTTGCGATACTTTTCGCTACTACCATGAAATTCAAGCTTGTTATCCTTATACAGAGATTTAAGCTCATTCATATATTTACCACGGAATACTTTAGATAAGATTTTTACAGGCAGGAAGAATTCCTCACCTTTATCACGCCATTCATTCTTAACAGAAAGACCGCCTCCAAGAAGTATTACATGGATGTGAGGATGGTAGTTCATTTCAGAACCCCAGGTGTGTAGGACACAGATATATCCAACTCTGGCACCTAGATGTTTGCTGTCTGCTGTGAGTTCGTTTATGGTAGCTGATGCTGAATGATAAAGAGCATCATATAATAACTGTTGGTTGCTATATATAATAGGATTTAACTCCTGCGGAACAGTAAATACCACATGGAAGTAAGGGGCATCCAGTACATCCTCACGACGTTTATCAATCCACTTTTCTTTAGGCAGAGCCTGACACATAGGACAACATCTGTTACGGCAGGAGTTATAGTGAACCTCAAGCTGACCACAGTCCTCGCATATGCTGACATTGGTACCATAGGCACCGGTCTTGCAGTTGATGATACAGTGAGCGACTTTGGATTGCTGTGAAGACGGTGAATAGTGTTCAAGGTATCTGGGATAAAAACGATGAAATATATCTTGTACAGTAAGTTTATCCATGGATATCACCTGCTTCCATGTCAAAAGGACTGGTAATACCAAGAACGGTCTTGTTACTTAAATGCAGATATACCTCAGTGGATTTTGGGTCACGATGACCTAGTAATGTCTGAATATAACGAAATTCTACACCGTTCTCCAGAAGATGTGTAGCAAAAGCATGGCGTAAGGTGTGCGGTGAAATATGTTTAGTGATTCCGGCTTTTTTGCATGTGTTTCTAAGATACTGTTGAACAGCAGACTGGGTGATGCGATTGTGTGGTTTATTCTTCTGGATAAACAAAGCATCCGTAGGCTTATTGTAGGCAAACCAGTATTCAGTAAGTATATCGAGAGACTTCTGGGACAGTATAGTGTATCTGTCGATACGGGATTTGGACTTTCTTACATGAACAGTCATATTTGTTCTGGAAATGTCACAATAATCCAGATATACAGCTTCAGAGACACGAAGTCCGGAGCCATATAATAAAGAAAATATGGCTTTATATTTGATATCGTCTACATAGTCAAGAAGGTGGTTAATCTCTTCCAAAGATAGAATAGTTGGAAGATGATAATCCTCTTTCATGCGAGGAATGACATCATCATCCCAAGGCTTATGTAAAACTCTGCGGAAAAAGAAATGAATGGCAGAATTATAGTGATTAAGAGTAGTGGCTGCAATTGTTTCCTGCTTGAAAAGAAGGAAGCTTCTTACATCCTCGGCTGTTATATCCTGAGGATTCTTTCCGGTATATTCAAGGAAACGCAGTATGAAATCAGTATAAGTTTTGATAGAACTGTCTGCAAGATTGCGAAGCTTAGCTTCGATATGTAATTGATTAATATATTCTTTGTACATAAATGACCTCCGTAAA
>JBGVIB010000202.1:0-13192 GCA_045122835.1 Lachnospiraceae bacterium | reverse complement strand
GCATACATAACCGGAATAAAATCACTGCCGGTACTTGCTGCATAGGACAGCTTAATGGCGTTCTTTGGTGCAAATTCTAAATAAAAAGACGGATCATATCCTCCAATATGAGCATCATTCCACACCTGATCACTACCGGTAATGTAAGCATCTAAATTATGTTCTCCTGCCTGCAGTTCTTCGTAAGAATGATAATCCCCTAACAGATTAAAATTCTCCTGTATAAAGTTATTATATCGTTTTACACGGACCAGACTGTCATTAGCTGTGAAACGTAGCTTTATCTTTTTGAAAAAACGTTTTACCGGTGTTTTCTCTTTGATGGGGTCGTACAAATCATCAATTACTTCTGTATGGTAATTGATGACACATGGTTCATGCCCTTCGTTTTTCAACACCTTCTGTAACGCCCAGGTCTGAAGGCTGGCACCATAATTGTGCGCACTATGAAATGTGATTACACCCACTTTCATTTACTCTACACCTCCATTCAACAGTTTTCCGATTGTAAATGCTTCACTTTGAATCTGAACTACCTTACCGGTATTCATAAGCTTCTTTACATTCTTTACATTGGCAATTACATTTTCTGTTACATATATTTTATCAAAATATTTTAAATCCGCTGTCATAGCATTGATGTTGGCTGCATATTTTCCCTTTGTGAGGTAAGAGTTTGTATTGAAGTTAGTCATTACAAACAGCTTTTCACCCTCAGTCTGCAGCAAGGTACTTACCACGTTGGCATTGCTTGGATTGTATACAACGATTTTCTCAAACTTCGCATGTCCAAAACGCCTTGTATACTCTCTGGCATACATGTTGTTCAAGGTCTTCTTTAAGTGAATCTTTAGTAGTCTTCTAAGCCAGATAGCACTCTTTTCAAACACCGTGTCAGTAATCATACTGTCAAGGGCAATGTAACCGGCATCCTTACTTAATCCGGCAAGCATTTCTGTCTGCGGCTTTACTGCCTTTGCACTGACTGCAAGGTAACATTTTTCAGGACCTTTGTAATCATTGATATCCTGAATTAACTCTATGGCACGTTCCTCATCCTTAAAGGAATGGGTGCAGACTAATATGTTACGTTGTCTATCTGCATGATAATCTACTAACTCAAACTTTGGAGTCTGTCCTTTTAACCACAGATCACAGACTTCTTTGACTGTTTCTGCGCTGTCATACGGGCAGAACTCCTGATAGAATGATTCATAAAATTCATGAGGCTTCTTCATTTCTGCAATCAGCTCATCCACTGTGGATACCATTGGAAGGTCTAATTTATCAAAATCTACATAAATACCTCTTGTTGCAAGATAATCTTCTTTATCATATGTAAAAAGTACAATTGGTTTCTTCGACACCGCATAGTCAAACATAATACTGGAGTAGTCTGTTACTAACATATCGGAAGCATTGAGGAAATCATAAGTATCATATTCTGTCGGGAATGGAATAACGTGTTTATAGCAGCTGCAGTCAATTGCATCCTTAACAAATGGATGAAGCTTTAACACAAATATCTGGTTATCATCTAACTTCCTGTCTAATTCATCAATGTAATCTACAATTTCCTTTACCTGTCTTAAATTTTCCTGCTGGTCTAAGGTACCACGCCAGGTAGGCATATATACAATTACCTGCTGTTCTTTCTTAAATCCACAGTCCTTGCGGATATTTTCATATCTGGTTGTCTCGAAAAATGCAGAGTTACGTGGATAACCGGATAACATAACCTGACCGTCAAATAACTGGTCAATCATATAATCCTCAATAAATACCTTCTGGGAAAATTTCTGCTGATATAATAAATAATCAGCAATGGCAAAGTTACGCTGTACATTTCCCTGTCCATATTCTCTGCCCGGTACAATTCTTCCCATGTATTTTAATGGCGTTCCATGCCAGGTATTTAAGTATACCTGTTCTTCCTTTTTTACAAAGTAAGTTGGGAAACTGGTATCTGTCACTAAATATTTTGCAGATGCCAACCGCTTTACATATTCCTGTTCTTTCATAAGGACAAGATTCACGTTTTCTAAACCATACATATCAAGCATGCTCTGAACCCGGTCCTTATACGCTGTCTTTACAGCCAGATAAATACGATAGCTGTTGTATTCCGGTGCATTTAAAGTAAGAAGGATTCGCATAATATTACCAGCCAAATCCTCACCATGCTTAGACTCCAATAAAATTGCCTTGTCATCAACGGAATATTTCTTATAACATTTCGCATATCTTACTGCTGCCGGATTCTTACGTTTCAGTTTCTTAAAACGCTTCTTAAGATTCTTTACCTGTAAGTCTGTATTTTTCTTGGAAATCATATAATTTGGCACTGCTGCCGGAAAATATTTACTTATGAATACAAAATTCTTCATTTTACAGCGGCTGGTTAAACGCTTCTTATATATCTTTGTTCTTCCAGCTAAAGAATACCTATAATAATGGTTCTCCGTCCAGTTTGGAAAATTCTCATTTAACCAGGAAAATGCCTTGTTAATATACATATTTTTTTCTTTATAAGAATTCTTGTAATCTGCCGGGTCAAACATATTTAAGAAACGGAAGAACACATGGCGGATACAAATGTACTCGA
This sequence comes from Lachnospiraceae bacterium, assembly GCA_045122835.1. Classification (GTDB taxonomy): domain Bacteria; phylum Bacillota; class Clostridia; order Lachnospirales; family Lachnospiraceae; genus JBGVMW01. The sequence goes on along the minus strand of JBGVIB010000202.1, from coordinate 10,587 downwards.
TTTCTACCTTATAGTCTTCAAAAATACCATGCTCTTTATAAAAGCTTACTAAATGGTCATAAGAACGGAACAAATCAAGGGTTGCCTCATTAAAGGTATTTAAGAAGCTGCTCATATTACTTCTGCGATAATAGTAGAGATAATCACTTACATATCCGATGCTTTTACATTGGCTGCTTACTGTATAAATAAACAGAAGATCCTCAAAACGAAGATTTTCCACAAACTTGTACTTGTCAAAAATCTCACGTTTGAACAGCTTATCCCATGGAAATGGGGAAATCTTTGTCAGTTCAAATTTTCTATCCTTCAACTGGAAATTCTGCTCTAATGGGACCTCCAATGCCTTGGAACTATCCTGCAAATCCACGTCACTATAGATATTGTAGCGACCGCAGCATACCAAGTCATTACCATCTGTAACTGCCTTCTCATACAAAATTTCACACATGTCTTCCCTAATAAAATCATCACTGTCCACAAACATAACGTATTCGCCAACAGCTCTTTCCACGCCATAATTTCTGGCATGGCTGACACCGTGATTTTCTGTTGTGTACACATGCATTTTGCCTGAATATTTTTTCTCATATTCCTCTAATACAGCCAGGCTTCCATCGGTACTTCCGTCATTGACTGCAACCACTTCGATTTCATCTAATGTCTGCACGAAAATACTGTCTAAACACTGGCGGAGATACTTTTCTACATTATAAACAGGAAGTACTATACTTACTTTTATACCCATAACTATCCCAATCCGCTGCCTTTCTTTTACCTTACTTCTTTAAATCCTTCTTAATCTGTGTAGTGGAAATCTCCGGTGTTCTAGGCAGATACACCACTTCACAATGCTCTTTCAGGAAATCAAACTTTCCTTCCCAGTCATCACCAATCACAAAGGTATCTACCTTAAATTCTTTTACATCCTCAATCTTTTGTTCCCAGTTTTCTTCCGGTATTACTAAATCCACATATCGGATAGCTTCTAACAAACGTTTTCTTTCTTCATAAGTAAAATAGCATTTTTTCTGCTTGGAATTCCAGTTGAATTCATCTGTAGAAAGTGCCACTATAAGATAGTCACCTAACTCCTTAGCACGCTGCAGCAAATTCACATGACCATAATGTAATAAATCAAAGGTTCCGTATGTGATTACTTTTTTCATTTTTTCCTCTCTTTCTGCTGCTTAAGCAACATTTTAATTGAAAAGAACTTTATGTTTTAGCACAAAGTTCTGATTGAAAGAATACAATTCTTTCAATCGTTCCTCTCATTCTGTTGCGTCCGTAGCAATCAAAAACATATTTACTGAATCATTTCCTCATATTGTGCAGCTATTTCTTCAATATCTCCGTATGCAATCAGCTTACCCTTGTCTAAAATCATTGCTTTATTGCAAAGGCGCTTCACCTGCGCAAGGGAATGGGATACGAACAGCACCGTTACACCGGAGTCAAACATATTCATAACCTTTTTTTCACTCTTTTTCTTGAACTTGGCATCACCTACTGACAATACCTCATCTAAGATTAAGATTTCCGGCTCTACCGCTGTTGCTATAGCAAAACCTAAACGGGAACGCATTCCCGAAGAATAATTTTTAACCGGAACATTAATAAATTTCTGAAGCTCTGAGAATTTAACAATTTCATCAAATTTCTGATCAATAAACTCTTTTGTATAACCTAACACAGCACCGTAGAGGTAAATATTCTCTGCCCCTGTATACTGTGACTCAAATCCTGCTCCTAACTCTAACAGTGGTGCGATTTTTCCATTCTTTGTAACAGTACCGGAGGTCGGCTTAAATACTCCTGCAATCACTTTTAACAGGGTACTTTTTCCTGCACCGTTTAAACCAAGGATACCCACACGATCCCCTTGATTTATGGTAAAGCTAACGTTCTGCAATGCCCAGAATTCATTATATCGCAACTCTCTTTTTATCATTTTAATAACATAATCCTTGAAATTGTCTACCTTTTCTTTGCTCAGGTTAAATTTCATGCTGACATCATCTACTTTTAATGCAACTTTATCCATCTTAAACCTCACAACATCTATTTTTAAATACCTATCCACAAGGTGTCATTCACAAAATGCAGTTATGCACATAAAATTCCCACCTTCCGAACTATTACAAATTCAAAATAAATTTATCCTGATTTTTCTTAAACACCAGAAGTCCTATGATTAACGCCACAACACTGAAAATAGTAGCATAAGTTGTATACCACGAATTCATCAATTCACCAAATACCGCTGAACGGAACATATTAATAATTGCATACACCGGATTAAATTTCAAAATCCAGAAAAATCCACTGGCTTCAATTTTTGCAGGCTGGTAGAATATAGCACATGCATACATAATGAGTGTTAAGGCTACTGACCACAGATATTCAATATCTCTGAAAAATACGCCTACAGTTGCCAGAATCATACCGATGCCATATGTTAACACCAACAGCAGTATTAATGGATAAATAATCTGTAGCAGATATACTGTTGGATATACTCCACGAATCAATGCAACTACAAACAATACCAGTAATGATGGTAAAAATGTCACATAATTATGCAAGGTTGCAGACAACGGATACAAGTATTTGGGAACATAAACCTTCCGTATCATTGCCGCATTGGAACGTATCGATTTTAAGGCAGCCTTTGTTGCCTGTGAAAAAAATGAGTATAATAATCTACCTGTCAATACATACACAGCAAAGCTTTTTTCGTTATAGCCAAACAATGTACCAAATACTATAGTAAGAACAATCATGTTCAAAAGCGGTTCCAACAAGGACCAGAAAATACCCAGAACAGAACGGCGGTACTTTAATTTGATACCTTTCATTACCAACTGGGATAATAAAAACTTATACTGCCTAAAATTATCAATATATTTTTTCATAATTTCCTCTCAATTTAACAAGTTATATCGTAACTATTCAGTACCCTCATAGCTTACTTCATAATCACATCCAGCACACGCTTTGATGCTTGCCCATCTTCTAAGTAGTTGAACTTATTATTAAATATTAAATACTTATCATCATATTCAAACCGGGTAAGTTGCTTTATCACCATGTCCTCTAAGGCATCCTGCGTCTCCACAATCGGGAATGGCAACTCCTTCAAATCAATGTAAAAGTCTCTGATTGCAGTCTGATATTCTTTTAAATCATACATATACAGTACAACCGGTCTTTTCAGGCAGGCAAAGTCAAAGAACACACTGGAATAATCTGTAATTAACAAATCACTCATTAAATACAATTCATTAATATCATCTACCTCTGACACATTAATAATTCTGCCATCACCCTTGCTAAAATCAAATCTGGTTGCCACAAAATAATGGGTACGGAACAAAATTACCACATCCGGTCCCATAGCTTCTAAAAAACGGTCAAAGTCTAAATTTAATTCATAAGAAAATCCTGTATGCTTCTTTCCCTTCTGGTTATCCCGGTATGTTGGTGCATAGAGAATTACTTTTTTTCCTTCCGGTATGCCGTATTCCTTCTTTAACCGGCTGATGTCCTGTGGCGTGGCATTTATCAGCCTGTCATTTCTTGGATAGCCCTTTTCTATCATAATATCTTCCTTGCCGTTCTGTTTTAACGCAAAAGCAGACGTTAATTTTTCTGTACAAAAAGCGGATGGCGAAATCATATGTGTATATTCCTTGGATCTTGTGGAATAGCGCTTATGAATCTTCTCTGCTGTGCTGACGTTTTCACAGTCTATTTCAATATCACAGCCTAAACGCTTAAGTGGTGTGCCATGCCATGTCTGTAACATAACCTGTTCTTCCGATCGACGGAAATAACCTAGCTGAATGGAATTGGTAATAATATAACCGGCACTGGTCTGTATCTTACGATAAGGTCTTGATTTCATCTCCACCACTGTTGTGTTCCGGTTGTCACGAAGCCATTTGTATTTCTTTACATCTTTGAATGCCCATACAAAATGAAAATCCTTATAAGCATCATCCCGCAGCATCTGCTCATACAAGGCTCTTGGTGAGCAGGCGTACTGTCTTCCATTGTAGGCTTCGAACAGTACCAGCTTTTTGTCTACCTTACAAGTTTTTCTAATAATTGCGTAGTCGATTTTGTGGGCAATCTCCCACACTATCTGTAACCCGCGATAAAGTGGCCTGCAACCTCTTGTGGCTAACTTCACTTTATTTTTCACACTCTGCATCATAGTTTTAATATTCCTTTATCTGTTTTATATAATTCATCGTAACTATTCAGTACCCTCATAGGTTACCAATGTTATTATGAATTGCATTCATAATAACAGGCAAAAATCCATGCAGAATCACCTGCTGTGATGGATTTTGGCCTGCTGCCACTACGTTTTCATACGGACTGTGCAGTTCAGCACAATACAAGCTTGTATTGTCCTGGTTCTGAATAGTTACAATTCATCTACAATGATAGTTATGCTGACAACTATATGAAGACCGAATCGTTATCGTGTATTTTATTGTTCTTACCCTGCGGTGCTACTAGTATAGTGTCTGCCCCTGTGTGTGATGACTCACTCGTTCTTCCTCTGGCGGAAGCTGCATATAATCGCCATACAGGCTTCTCAGATATTCATCCGGCTTAGATGGCACCGGCAGTACTAAATTCTCAAATGGTAACAACTCAGGCTCCCCAAAGCAAGCTTTATCCACTGTTTCTTTTGTGGTCCAGTATCCAAATAGATTGCCAATTCGTTTTGTCTCTTTCTTATTCCAATGAACAATTACAGTATATAGTATCTTCTGTATTCCATCCAGTATGCAATCCGGCAGGGAAGTGATAACCTTACTGATGATACGGTTTACTTTCCCCCGATTCTCTGATGGCCGTCTCAGCACGCACAAATGATATGCCGTGGCACAGATTCTCTGTATTTTCTCTAATATTCGATTATCTGGTATACGGTCAAGGGCAAAAATATCAATCGTAGGTAGCTGATCCAGGGAATGGTTGTCCACTTTTAACCGGATATGACCAATTGGTGCATCTGGTATGATATGTTTTTCTGCATATTCATATACATACTGTTCGCCCATATCAGATAACAACTGCTCTGTTTTTTCAAAATCCTTGCGAAAAACGCCGATATCCATATCATCATCCCAGGGAATAAATCCTTTATGCCTCACTGCCCCTAATGCACTGCCTCCTAACAGGTAATGCCTTATCTGATTGGAAGCTAATACTTCATGAACATTCCCCATCATCTCTGTAGTTTCTAATTGCAATTGTCTTAGTTCCATGTATTCCATACCTCATATTGCATGTGCTTTTCTACCTTTTTTGCCCATTGATAACAGCTTGCAAATACTTAAATTATAGCATTTACATATATGGTTGTCAAATACGGTAATCCCGCTTATTTATCAAAGTAACATTGACTTTTTTCGTTCTTTTTTTATAATATAAACGAAGGAATTGTGCTTTGACAATCTACTACAATTTATGAACAGGAAAGGGGATATCCATGAAAAAACGTTTCAAAAAATACTTTTTATTTATCTTTATACTCTTTATGATACCGCTTTTTATGCAGACCATAGAAGCAGAAGCCGCAAAAAAACCGGTATATACCATTACACCTCAAAGTAAACCTTATAAGAACAATTTTACAAAGCTGAGTACTTACAACAAAAATACAAAGCAATACTTTGTAATCCGCTCTTATTTGGAACAATTGGAAAAAAAAGGTGGTGGTACACTGATATTAAAAGCGGGTACCTACAATATAACAAATACTTTATTTGTACCTTCTAATGTTACTATCCGCTTTAAAGACGGCGTTGTTATTAATAAACACACCACTACTGGTACTTCCAAATTAAAAGCAACCGGCTCCATATTCCAATGTGTAGCACCTTCTAAAGCTGATAAAACGGGTTGCATGAAAAAATATAATGGAATGAAAAATATATCCTTTATCGGAGAAGGAACAGTAATTATTGATTTAAAATATACGAAGGATTGTGTAGGAATTATTATCGGTCATAATAAGAACATTACTGTATCCAACATTACATTTCAGAATATGCGGAGTGGACACTTCCTGGAAGTAGATGCTTCTAAAAACGTAAAGATTAAGAATAATACCTTTAAAAACCACAAATCATCAACAAATGGTAACAAAGAAGCCATCAATCTTGATACACCAGACAAAAAAACAAACGGATTGAATGTAGCCTGGACTTCCTATGACCGCACACCAAATACAAATGTGACAATTCAGGGTAATACCTTTTTGTCATTAGAGCGCGCTATCGGTACCCACAAATACAGCGAAGGCAAGCTCCATAAAAACATTAAAATTATTAATAATATTATTAACTACTGCGATCAGGACCCAATTCGTATTATGAACTGGGATTCACCAGTGATTACTGGTAATTATATTTCCAATGTAGACTATGGAAGCGGAAAATACCGCGCCATCTTAGCAAGTGGTGTACATAATCCTACCATCAAGGACAATATTTTCGAAAACGTTGCCCGTCCAATTCAGATTATGCCATGGAAAAATTCAGGGGCTGGCGAAGAATATGATATTATCTACAACACCTTATCAGAGGAAAACATTGCAGCAATGCAGCAGAATACTCTCGTCAATGTAGAAGAAAACTTTATTCGTTACAATAAAATATATAATAACTTCAATAAAGTAGAAAAGTACACCATGAACGGGTACTAAAAGCACCAACAAAACAGGAGCCTGCGCATAAGTGCAGGCTCCCGTTTCATTCGTTTATCGTAACTATTTAGTACCTATATCTATTAAATTATACTATCACATATCATGGTTATTCTTCCTTGTCGGAACAACATCCACAATTACATTCAGAATGATCATTCTTTGCGCCAGAGCACTGGCCACCTGATGGACAGCCAATACATTTTGCACCGCTTTTCTTTGCCTTAATTATGTAAACGATGGCAACGCCAATAATAATCAGCAAGACTCCTACAATAAGAAAATCTTTCATAGCAATACTCCTTTAATAGATAACTTAACTCAATTTGTATCCTGCGCTAAATTGTTTATTATTTCTGATAATAATACCCGCTACAATTGCTACGATAGCAATAACTGCTACTAATCCTGGAAGGAATGCAGTTCCAAGGGCTCCGGTTGTAATCACTGTACCAACCTGATATACAAGGAATGAAATTACATAACCAGTTCCTAACTGCAATGCAATACCGCCCCAAAGCCATTTTTTATCCTGCATTTCGGAATTCATAGCACCGATTGCAGCAAAGCAAGGAGGTGTATACAAGTTAAACATCAGGTAAGCTAACGCAGCAACTTTCGTTAATCCCATAACTGCTGCAACTTCATTCGCACCACCTGTCAACGCCAATTCTTCTGTATCAATAAAGTTAGAAAGACCATAAACAACTGCTAATGTACCTACAACGTTCTCTTTTGCAATAAAACCTGTAACTGCTGCAGCTGCTAACTGCCATACTCCAAATCCTAACGGAATCAGAACAAACGCAAATGGAGAAGCAATAGAAGCAAGAATAGAAGTGTTTTCCATACCTTCTTCTACAACCTGTAACTGCCAGTTAAATGTAGACATAATCTGAACCACTGCATTACAAACTAAAATAATGGTACCAGCCTTTACAATGTATGCCTTACCACGTGATAACATGGATATAACAGCTCTCTTAATGCTTGGTACTTTATATTCAGGAAGCTCCATAATGAAGAAGGACTTTCTATATTTATATCCTGTAATCTTCTTTACCAGTAAAGCACCCAGTAAAATTAACAGGATACCTACAAAGTACATAAGTGGTGCTACCCATGAAGCATCTGAGAAGAATGCACCTGCAAACAAAGCAATAACCGGTGCTTTAGCGCCACAAGGCATAAATGGTGTCAACATTGCTGTAGTTCTACGTTCTCTTTCGTTACGGATTGTACGACAAGCCATAATTCCAGGAATTGCACAACCAGTACCGATAATCATTGGAATAACGGATTTTCCAGAAAGACCAACTCTCTTGAAAATAGGGTCCAACACAACAGTTGCGCGTGCCATGTAACCACAATCTTCCAGCAATGCAATTAAGAAGTACATTACCATTACAAGTGGAAGGAAACCTACAACGGCACCTACACCACCGATAATACCATCTACTAACAGTGACTGCAAAAATGGATTTGCGCCTTCTACCATGCCGGCAACCCATTCCTGGAAGGTTTCAATCCAGCCTACCAGCCAGTCTGCAATATAAGTTCCTACAGTTGACTGGGAGATGAAAAATACTAAATACATAACAACAGCAAAGATCGGGATACCAACAAACTTATTTGTAAGAATTGCATCTATCTTATCCTGTGTGTTTTTCTCCTTTGTCAGCACCTTACGTTTTTCAACTGTGCTTACAATCTTATTCACAAACTCAAAACGCTTTCTGTCTGCCGCTTCTACTTCCGCTTTATCTTGTAAATTGATATTGCCCTGTACATACGGAGCCTTCTGTTTAGAGCCTTTTAATGAAACAGCTTTATTTACAACATCTTTTAAGCCATTGTCATTAGAAGATGTAGAAACTGTCTTTACTACCGGACATCCTAATTTTTCAGCTAATAACTCTGCATTAATCTGCGTATCTTTCTTCTCATTAATATCACTTTTGTTCAATGCAACAACTACCGGAATTCCAAGTTCCAATAACTGTGTAGTGAAGAACAAACTACGACTCAGATTGGTAGCATCCACAATGTTGATAATTACATCTGGATTTTCATTTTTCACATAAGCACTTGTGATACTTTCTTCTGATGTAAATGGAGACATGGAATAAGCACCTGGTAAGTCAACTGCAACCAATTCCTCTGTTCCGTCAAAATAACCATTTTTAATTGGACTTTCTTTTTTGTCTACGGTAACACCTGCCCAGTTACCAACACGTTCATTTCTTCCCGTCAAGGCATTGTACATCGTAGTTTTTCCGCTGTTCGGATTACCTGTTAATGCAATTCTCATAAAACTTCCTCCTTTTTCAACAGTCCTATCCTTTGTTAGCTTTAACTAACCTAATGTTATAAAAAATAGCGTTTTGATAACGCTATTTTATTGAAATAGCTTGCGCTAAATCATTATCGATGTTATATCTGGCATCTTTGATTGATACAACGCATCCGCCTTTTAAACGCGAAACCACGGTAATCGGCTCTCCACTATAACATCCTAATGAAAAAAGAAATGATTTTAATTCTTCATCATCTGTTATAATATCTTTCACAATATACTCTTCTCCAACATTGGCATCAATCAAATTCATATGCTCCTCCAATATATTTTATGCACTACACCTGATAAATTATATTTATCGTAACCCTACGCTATTCCCAGTTAGCTAATTCTAACCGCTACTGCAAGTGTAATACAAAAAAATATCTTTGTCAACATATTTTTTCCAATTATTTGTAGAATGTTTCCAAATTTCGCTTAAACAATCTAGCAGGTCTATGTCCGGCACCTTCTATCATCTGGTCAGTTTCTATAACATAATCTGCCATCTTTCTGCGGAAATTTGCTACCGTTAATTTCTTGTCCAATATTACCTCAAATGCTTTCTGCAACTCTGTTAAAGTAAAACTTTCCGGCATCAAATCAAAGACAATTTTCCCATCTTTTTCCACATAATTCTGCAAATGAAGAAAGGTATCCACAATGATTTTAGCATGATCAAAGGCAAAGCCCTCACATTCCTTCAATTCATAACAGACTTTTTCATGATAATCCTTAAATTTCCTACATTCTCTGACCACCGCCGTTAAGATAACTGGTTCTTCTTCTGTATTAACCAGAAGAAGTTTGTACTCATTTTCAATGTCTGCTGTACTTTCATTATATGTTTTCATCACCTCACGCTTTTGCAGTTCAATATCAAACCATTTGGCTTCCCAAGCGTCGGTGCCTGCCCGCAACTTACTTTTCATTCCATCAATTAATGCCATAAATGTATGGGATATCACCCATCCCCTTGGATCTCTATCCACTTCTCCAAAAATTCCCGACAATTCCAGATAAGCATTTTTTACATTTGTTTCCTCATATAATTCCCGACTGGCTGTTTCGTACACATCTTCATTGCTCTGGCAGAATCCTCCCGGCAAAGCCCAACAACCCTTATATGGATAGCTTCCCCGCCTGATTAATAATATTTTAATTTTTTTCTCCGGCAGTTTTCTATAATTTTCATTGTCACGTACCTGTCTGCTATCCACACCACTATCTCTCCCCATAATGGAAAATACTGCAATGTCTGCAGCCACAGAAGGTCGATTGTATTTTGTAATATCATATCCTTTCAGATATTCTATTTCTTCTTCACTCATATGGTATTTGTTCATTGCCCTCTCTCCTTTTCTGTTAATATAATTATAGGCGTTTGCGAAAGTGATAACCATCCGTAAATTGTCAGAATTGTTTGTGCAAATAGCTGCTTACCACATAGTCTATATTTGACGCGCTCTCGCTCCCTTCAAACGTAGCGGGCACTAAGGCTGTAAAATACACAGCC
>JBGVIB010000201.1:0-3363 GCA_045122835.1 Lachnospiraceae bacterium | reverse complement strand
TACAGTATATGCGCAGTTTTTTATATACTAGGAAATTGCAACGTTTATTATAGAATGTAATGCTCGAAATTTCCTAGTATATAAAAAGTGATGCGCACGAATTTGAAAGGAAGATGCACTGCGTGCCAAATTCGGCGCGGCAAAGCGTGCAAGCATAATAACTAGCTGAATTCGTGAGAGCGTGCTTGTACGCTTTGTTGTTAACTTTAATTAGAAAATTACAATAAGGTAGTGATAAAATGAACCAATATGTATTAGAAGTCAACCAGTTAGGGAAACAATTTGATTCCCATTTTAGTTTAGAGGACATCAGCTTTCAAGTAGAACCAGGATACATCGTAGGCCTGATTGGGGAAAATGGTGCAGGAAAAACATCTCTGCTCAACTGCATACTAGGCTTGTATCAACCGGGGGAAGGCAGCATTTATGTAGATGGACATTCCCTTAAGGAAGAAAGCGAAAAAGCCAAAGAACAGCTTGCCTTCGTTTTAGACCAAAGCATTTTTCCGCCAGTGTTAAGTGGGGCAGAAATTGGAAAATATTACGGAGCCATGTACAAAGATTTTCAATATAATGATTATTTTGAGTGGCTGAAACGCTTTCGGATACCGGAGAAAAAAGCCTTAAAGAAGCTGTCGAAAGGAAATGAAATTAAAGTCCAGTTAGCATTTGCACTAAGCAGAAAAGCAAAACTTATCGTAATGGATGAACCAACAGCGGGATTAGATCCAGTGTTTCGAAAAGAATTTATAGATTTTTTGTTTCAGATTATAGAGGACGGCGAGCGGAGCATTTTGTTGTCAACCCATTTGACAAGTGAGTTAGACCAGATAGCCGATTACATATTATATCTGAAAAAAGGAAAAGCAGAGTTTTATCTGTCGAAAGAAGAATTAATTGACCGCTATATATTGATACAGGGAAGCGAAACACGCATTAACTATTACAGAAAATCAGTGATAGGCAGCCGTATTCGGGATAACTATTGTGAAGCATTAGTAGAATCAGGCACAGAGCTTCGCGTACCAGTGACGGTAAGGAGACCTACTTTGGAAGAAATTATGTACTACTGCATGGAAGCACCTGTAAGCCCTAAAAGCGGTTTGCGGAGGCGTGGTGATTGTAATATCTTCAAAATACATTAAGCAATTCATCATAAACTTCAGAATGTTATGTAAATGCAGCAAAGGTGTGTTGGGATTGAATGCTGCAAGTGTGGCATTATGTATCAGGCGGGTAGTAGTAACTAAAAAACAAGTGCCTAATATAAGATAATTAGCGGAGGAGGGAGAATATGGAGCAATTAAAACTTTACCTAAAATTATATTATACGGAAATCCGAACAAGGAAGCCGATTTTTTGCTATTGGCTATGTTTGTTGCTTATGACAGGTATCTATTTAGCTCTTTGTATGGGCTGGCAGGTAGTGGTGAGTGTTATATATGTTTTTTATTATATATTGGTGTTGATGCTTAGAGAAGTGACCACACCAAAATTTCAAAAAATTCATTATATAGTTCCCTTAGAATTAAAGACATTACAGGGGTATATGTGTTTTAGAATGCTGATGCATGAGTTATACCTTTTGGTGTTGATGGTTGTAAGTTGTCCAATTAGCTTGGTGGTTGGAATGGAATGGAGCGTATGGCGTGCCGTTGCCTGCTTTTTTGTATTTTCCTTTTTTATTGTATGCTCAGCACGGGAAGGCTCCAGTCAGTTACTAGGATCAAGAAAAATAAGTTGGGAAAAAAGAGAAATCATTGAATTTATTTTAGAGGTTATTGCACTGTGCAGTGTGTTCATCATAATGTTTGGTGAAGTGGAAGGGATAGTAGGTAGTATACTGTTGCTGCTAGGCTTTTTAGGCTGGCTTGTCCTTCATGCTATGGTAAGACGCCGATTTAAAAAAAATGTCCTTTGGCAGGATTATAAGGAACCAAAACCATTTTGGTCTGCACCAGGGAGTGAGTGAGGTGAACCATGAATATTACAATATCAAATACAAGTAATGCCGCCATATATGAGCAGATTGTAGCCCAGATAAAGGATGGCATTATACGGAGAGAGCTGCAGCCGGAGCAAGCACTTCCCTCTATACGTTCCTTGGCAAGAGATTTACAGATTAGCGTAATCACAACGAAGCGTGCCTATGAGCAGCTTGAGGCAGAGGGACTGATTTATTCTCAACCGGGAAAAGGATTTTATGTCAGCCACTCCAAGACTGATATTTTAAAGGAAAAACGGGTGCAGGGCTTAGAGGAACAGATGGCAGATTTAATCAGGCAGTGCAAAAATGCAGAACTGACAAAGGAAGAAATCATAGGATTGATAGAGGTGCTGTATGATGAATGATTCCATATTAGAAGTAAAGGGCGTAACAAAACGCTATATAAAATCGGAGTTTACCTTAGACAATATCCAATTTTCTTTGGAACCGGGATATATTATGGGGGTAATTGGAAGAAATGGAGCAGGAAAGACTACACTGATAAAAAGTATCTTAGGGGTGTTACCTTTTGAAACAGGAGAAATCAGTGTATGTGGCTATGATGTGAACAGAGAACCATTAAGAGCAAAAGAGCATATGGGAATGGTTGTGGATCCGCCACCATTTTTAGCAGCAAAAACGTTAAAAGAAAATGGGGAATTGTTAGGCAGACTGTATGACAGCTGGGATGAAGGAGCTTTTAAGAAGTATCTTGCAACATTTTCACTTCATTCCGATGAAATCTTTGCCAATTTAAGTAAAGGACAGAAGACCAGATTTCAATTAGCGGTTGCCCTTAGCCATGACACTAGATTACTTGTAATGGATGAGCCAACAAGCGGATTAGACCCGGCATTCCGGAGGAAATTTTTGGAAATTATGCAGACGCTTGTTGCAGAGCGCAATCTGTCTGTGTTATTTTCCACCCATATCACCAGTGATTTGGACAGAGTGGCGGACTACATTACCATGTTGGATCATGGGAGACAATTGTTTTCTCTTGATAAAGAAACATTGTGTGAGCGTTATCAGATAGTACGCTGCAGAGAAGATTATCGCTGTGATATTCCTAATGATGGGGTGAAGCGAATACACAAAACTGCCACAGGAGTGGAAACCATATTTATTGACAAAGCAGTTGAACAGCAGTTTCTTGCATCACACAAAGAAGCAACAACAAGAATTGGCAGTCTGGAAGAAGTTATGTATTATTTGACTGAGGCGGAGTTGTAACGTGACGAGGGGGGGCAAATTCTGGTTTGTGGAAATTGTTGAATCATAGTCGCAACCCAGACGTGAATTGGCGGAAGGGGCTCCCAGGGGCAACTCAGACTTACACTGCAGGAGAGCCGCTTGCTGGCATGGCATATTCCACG
>JBGVIB010000200.1:0-7314 GCA_045122835.1 Lachnospiraceae bacterium | reverse complement strand
GTTCTTCGTAAATTTCAAATTCTGCTCCATCAAGCATTGTAGGTGGATTGCCAGCATCTGTTTTTACAATATCAAAAGAGTAAGTATATGTGGTTGTTTCAGATTTTGTTGTTTCGTGTCCGTCACCATAAGAAAGCCACCCTATGTTTTTTACACCTTTAGATGCAGCTTTTTCATTGAGCACAGCACTGTAAGTAATATAAATAATATCGCCTGTTGTAAGACCTTCATCAGCTTCCTGTTTAAGTTCTACGCCAAATGTACATTTGTCTTCACAGTTCATATGAATTACATATTTATCATTTTCTTCCCAATCTACTATATCTGTAACTCCAGATTTGTGAAATTGAACTTTAATAGAGTTTTCAACAAGTGTAAAACCATCTTCCATTGTATCGTGATAAATATAGTTCTGTGCACCAGCCTGTGCATTGATTGTAACCTTGAAGTTTACAACCTGAAAAAGGTCAGCTGTGTTAGTTGCGCCAAATCCACCTGTGCTATCTTCCTCAACTTTTTTTTCCATTGTTGGTGCAACGTTTTTAAGCTGAACCGTAGCTGTTGGCTGTGTTGTTGTAAGACCGCAAAAAGCACCTACGGATGTATCGACAAGGTAATAACCAAGAGTAAGATTTGCAAAAACAACATCTTCAGATCCTGTTGCTACGATAGCACTTTTATCTGTTGTACCATTGTCAGCCTCAATTTTGTTAGTTTTTGCGTAATTGATTGCAAGTTTTGCAAATGCAGGTGCAGTTTCCTGTGTAAATGTTGTCTTTTTGGTTACAGCACCGTTTGCATCAATGGTAACATAGTTTAACGCCTCTGAACCTTCCTCAAAAAATTTTTGCCATTTTTCACTTACACGGTAAGCAACAGAGTCGTAATTATCGCTATGGCTCTGAATATCAAAAATTCTGTAAACGTTATATTTAGTACCTTTTGCTGGATTAGAAATTGTGATCGTACCAGTTTGTGTTTCAGCTGCAAATGCTGTAACCGGTACAAATGAAAACATCAGTACAAATGTTAATAAAAGAGCTAATAATTTTTTCATTTTTAATTTTTCCTTTCTAAAAATATCGTTTTTCTATTTGGTTATCAGATTCACGGCGCCGAAATTTTTACCGTGAAAAGAGGTGTCTTATTTTAACCTCCTTTCTTTTCTGCGCCTCAATCTGATTCCGCTTATAAGTGATGCCAGCATGATGCCACCACCACAATATATATAACCTAGTCGGGCAAAGCTGCCTGTAGATGGCAACGCAGGCCCCATTGGAACATGTGTATTGGTAACCGTTGTACGATAAGTTGGTACCTTACCGTCGATTGTAACAATTTCTCCATATGTTACACGCCAGTCATACTTTTTCCAAACCTCTTCGACTGTGTACACGATTACATTACCTTCTTCATCTTTGTAAGGCAAACCACGGAATGTATCAGTCCAGCCGTTTTTCAGCATTAGCGTTACTGTACGTCCTGTATCTACACCATCGGCAAGCAGTTTCACTGTTACAAGCTCCTGCTGATAACTTGCATAGTCGCCAGCAAGCAATTCCCAATTTTTAGTTACTGTAAGAGAAGTTTCTTCTTGCAGCGGTGTGTTTGTAATCTGGAAACCATGCTTATCGATGTTGATTACCTCTTCTTTAGTAACCAACTCATATGCTTTGAACGTAAGTGCACTGTTAATGTTTGTCGATGTTCCTGCCTCACCGTTTTGATTGACATTGGTCATATATCTATCATCGTATTTAAACCTGAACAAACCAGAGTTATTTCTTTCCACTGTTAAGTTCTGGTTTCCCAAAGAGCTATTAACAACATATTTTCGACC
This sequence comes from Lachnospiraceae bacterium, assembly GCA_045122835.1. GTDB lineage: Bacteria > Bacillota > Clostridia > Lachnospirales > Lachnospiraceae > JBGVMW01. The sequence continues at coordinate 5,474 of JBGVIB010000200.1, read as the reverse complement.
GCTATTATTAATATAGGTAATAGTCTGTCCTTCGCCATTAGTTATTTTGGCTCTATTATTTCTATCAACAGTGACAGTCCATTGTGCAAGGGATGATTTTTTTGCTGTTTCTTCATCCACTAATTTAAATGTGCTAACAGTTGCAGACGTTGCAGACAAATACTTATCGCCTGTTTTAAACAAGTATGTACCAGTCTTCAACGTATTGCCTACATATTCACCCCATTCCGCTTTGTCGATTACAATCTGCGTAACTTTCATAGAGCTGGAATAATAGCCTTCTTCGTAAGCTTCATCCATCCCATATTCAATAAGGGTACCATCCTCCAGTCGGTTTGGAAGGCCTGTCCAGAGATATCTCCACTGATTCTCTTCGCTTAAGATAATCTCACGAATTCGGCGTACTGTGCCGTCAGGATCTGTAACCGTAAGATACGCCGTTACGTAGTCATCACTGTGGCTCTTATCATCGTTCCATATTTTTACAACCTGAACTGTTGTAGTTTCTTCAATCCAGTTCTGTCCATTAGTTACAACGATTTTTGCTTTTTGTTGTCCTTCGTCGATATGTACACCATGCACTGTAAATCCGTTAGAAACAGGAATTGGATTACCTTCTTCATCTTTTTCTTCTATTATCTCAACATCATAAGTTGCAATGCCGCTTTTGCCCACTTTAAAACGTATGATTCCTTTTGCAAGATCGTAATTTTCTTCATTCGGCGGTCTAACTTCTTTGATATAGTAGGTACTTCCTGCTACAAATCCCCATATATCCACCTCACCGTTTTCAACAGTGAAGATTTTTTCCGATTCTCTTCCGGCAAGATAGTCCTCCTCGGTTTTCCATAATTCCGCAACCTCTGTACATGCTTCATCAGTGTAAACCGCAAATTCTGCACCATTCAGAAGATCCTGGGTCAATACGTCTTCTTTCTGAATGTTAAGGCTGTATCTCGGTGCAATACTGTAATACATTGCACAGTTTGACATGGAACCTCCTCGATCCAGATAATAAAGTGTCAGTATATGTTCGCCAGGCTCTATATAAGTAATTGAAGCCTGACGTTGGCCATCTACTATAACCTCACCTGTGGCAAAATTAATCTCCCCAGCTTCAATCTGATGAATACCACCGATATCCATAACCAGTTTTCCATCTACCAGTACCCAGACATCGTCATCCCCGGAGAACCTGAATATCATTTCTTTTCCGTAAACGTCACAGTTTTTATAGTTCCCGTCTTCGTCTATGGATCCAGGGGAACCCGGCAGATAGAATTTAACATCCACTGCCATGCCAAAGGAATAGTTGGTATTTATATGATCATTAGCATTTCCGTTACCGTCTCCACCCGAATCAAAACGATAGTGTGTTGTTCCTTGATATTCTCCATTTGCACCGTTGTAAGTGTAAGTAGTAACATTTTGCCCATTTGTATTTGCATAAATCGAGTTGAGCGGGAGGAAGTCGGATCTAAGGCTTCCGTTATTATTTATCGTATCAGTCGTAGCTTCCAGATAATCATATACGTAGAATCTCTGTTCCGACTGATTATAGGATGCTGCATTTAATTTTGAATCATAATAATAATACCCATAATATTCACTATTAGGATCAGTACCATACTGGAAGAGATAGTCACCTGCACCAAGATACGTTTTACCAACTACCCCCAGACCAGTTTCGGGATCATAACAATTATCCGTAGAAAACAGCAGTTCTGCAAGCCTATCAGAATAAATTCCCTTCGTAACGGCATTCTGATACGTACTTGGTTCCCCCGTACCGCGGCCATTAGGCGCCATCAATTTGCCGCCACCATCCTGGTCAATAAACATGAAGTTCTGAGTTTGCATATTGTTATATTTTACATTTGCAGTTCCTTCTACTGTTGTCCAGGTTTCACTATGACTGTTTGCATTCACTGTTACTGATGCATTCGCAGACATTACATTAAATAACGGACCATAATCAAATACTCTGGTAGTGATTACCCCATTACCGCTTACCGTATTAACTGTATGCTCGTCGTAAATCCCAACATCGTAAGTATTGGCAACCCAGTCGGCATAAAATACCATATCCCCTGTAATCGAGATCTCGGCTCCCGGTTCATAGTATTTTCCATTGGTTACATCGTACCAACCTTTTAGTTTGTAGTGATATTTTGTAGGTGACTTCCAACTTTCCGGCAGCTTGAAAATTTCACCATCAAATGCTGTGTAACGGGTATTATCTGAACCACCCAAACTACGCAGCCCACCATTTGTACCGTCAAACCATACATTGCGGCTTTGTGGTGCACGACCTATTTTGAAAATTGATGCATTATTGCTGTTATTAACAATAACAAATTCGTTATTATTATTCGCCAACTGTGCATACTGCTGTTGTCCGTCTCCTCGCAAGCGGACGCCTATCACTTTACTATTTTCACTTATTGGATAAACTACCGTACGCCAATTTGAATTATGCAACACTCCGTAAGTTCTGTCATTGTCCCTATAAGGATGCAGGTATACATTTCTAGAAACATTTTTTATTCTATACGATCGTTGACCATCAACATTTGAATAATATTCAAATGTCCACAATAAGCTATCTGTATTCGTTTGATCCGTAGTAATATTTCCTGTATCGTCGATATAAACTGGCACTGCCTTACCGTTTCCATCGATTGCATAATAATTATTACCGTTCTGAACATAAAGTAAAAATTTATCTGTATTATTTAATAAATTTGTAGTATAGTTTACTGTTCTGGCAACGGAGTAACTTGCTCTTGCCTCCAGTGTCATAATCCCACTCATATCAGGGATCACACCGAAGCCCATAACAGCTGCATCTTCCGCTGAATATACAGTTTCTGCAACCTTATTTTCAAGGTCGCCTTCAATAACCTTTATCTGTCCCTCCTCAAATGCGGTTACAATTGCAACTGCATCTGCAGCACCATTGACATTTTTATCAAGGAATATGAGGTCTCCTGCCGATGGAAGTGTGTCTTGCGCTGGTATGTAGAGACCTGCACTTTCCCATTCAAGACGCATTGTTTCGGCTCCTGCCGACAAAGGAATTCCCTCAAGTTTTGAATAATGGAGACAGAAAGATACAAACATGGTGTTCCATTGACCGTAAGGATTTCCATACCACTGGCCATATCGGTTATATCCGTTTTTCTCTCCATTTTCATCAACTTCAAAATTCTTTTCGCTTTCCGTATAACCAAGCTGACTAGTGGCAACCGCGATGATATTGTCCTGTGGGCGGGCACCTTCTACAACTCCCGGCAATGTTTCTTCCCATTGTGACTGCATTTCCAAGTCAGCATTTATATCGCTATAACACTCAGGCGTGTGAATATGTTCTTCCAACGCGCATTCTTCCGCTGGCCCATAACAGTCCTCATTATGAGTGTGTGGCTTTTCTACCTCTTTACCACAACCCAGATCTGTTAATTTAGCAACACATTCCGCTGTATGTAAATGTTCCTCAGTCTCAGACTTCTCACATATAAATTCAGCTTTTGCGTAACATTCCTCAGTGTGACTATGTCCCTCTAATTCTTCCAGTGTACATACCAATTCCGATGTATAGCACGTTTCATCATGATGATGTCCTTCTTTTTCGACATAACCACATATGATTTCTTCAATCATACACTCATCGTTATGTTCATGCATCTCATCCGTACAAATAACAGTTACTGCTTTACACTCTTCTGTATGAATATGGCCGTCAGCTTCTTCTAGGGTACATACAAGCGTTCTGTTATAACATTCTTCCTGATGAGTATGTCCTTCTATTTCTTCAAGTGTACACACAAGCTGCTGTGCAAGGCAGTTTTCGGTATGATAATGTCCCTCCGTTTCGTTTAGTTCACATATTAGAACAGGTTGTCCACATTTTTCATCATGAATATGTTCTTCTTTTCCACAGAAGGCTTCGCCCGCCAGCGTAATCCCAATGAGTTTCAAAGACCAGAACACTGAAATAATAACCATCAGAGAAAGAACCGGCATGAACTGTTTCATTTTCATCGTAAATTTGTTACTGGCTTTTACTTTTTCTATGTAACGATCTATACGCTGCAAAGTTCTTCCCCCCTTCCATGGTATTTTTATATAAAAATTTAATATGTAAATTTAAACTCTGACAGCGGCCATACCTTGCAGATGATTTTCCCTATAATCTGGTCTTCTGCGACACAGCCTATAATGGAACTGCGGCTGTCAATGGACGTGTCACGATGGTCTCCCATCATGAAATAGTTATTTTCCGTAACCTGATATGGAAATTCAATATCACATTCTCCCAAAGCCTTATTTGTCAAATATGGCTCGTACAGTTCTTCATTATTTACATAAACAGTACCCTCTTTATCGATCCATATATAATCTCCGGGCACACCTATCACTCTTTTAATCAGTATCTTATTAGAGTAGTAAAAACCGCATAAATCACCGGTTTTTATATTATCCGTTTTCATAAGCACAACAATATCTCCGTCGTTAAGACTCGGCTCCATGCTTGTCCCCGCGATTTGCAGGACAGGCAAAACCAAAGTAGCCACCAGTGCTGCAACAGCCGCTACTACGATCAGATTGTTTACTGTAAGTCTTAAAACACGACGAAATCTGCGCTTGTATTTCTCTCTTTTAAGTTCTTTTTTCAAGATATCCAATGATGGAAGTTCCATTTCATTGGGTACTTTATTTTTATCTATCTTCATATTTGTTCTGCTTTGGCTTTTGCTTCTTCTATAATTTTCTGAGCCTGAATATTTGCTTCTTCTATGATTTTATCTGCTTTATTTGTATATTCTTTTACAGAATTAAGGTATAGATCCGCTGCTGTCTGAGCTGCCTCAAATACACCTGAAAGCTGCAGGGAAGCCTGGGCTATATTTCCCGCACTTGCCACAGCAATCTGCTGTTTTTCCAGTAAAGCTTTTGTTTGTTCAAGTTCTTTGGAAATTTTTTCCAACTCTTCCGTTTGCATGATGATGATTTCAAGCAGCTGGTAACGATTAAGTTTTTTTAGCTCTTTTTCGGTCATAATATCCGCCCCAACCTTTGATTTATACAACACCAAGAAAGGGCTTCTCAGCCCTTAACCATCGTATCTCGTTTATATAAGAGTATGCTTCTTTTGTCAACATTTGTCAAGCAGGCCCGTAAGTGAACAGAAGGTAGCTTTTAGCTGTAGCTCCTGAAAAGGAGTCTGTGCACGAAATTCGTATTTATCTAATTATTCATATGCTTCCTATACTCTCGCATACGAAAGCAAAAAACCAGAGATAGCAGGAATCCCCCACTATCTCTGGTTTTTTCTTTTTATTCTACGATAAAATAGCATTTTGTAATTGCATCTTTTACCAGAAGAACATTATACATTACTTCAGATTCTAAGCAATAGCTTCCTGCACCAAGACCTCCTAGATTAATATCATAAGAAAATTCTGTTACAC
>JBGVIB010000199.1:0-2704 GCA_045122835.1 Lachnospiraceae bacterium | reverse complement strand
GCCACACCCCGAATGTCTTAGTCGGACGAGGCTAATTTATTAGCCTTTAGGAGATTAGTTCACCGGAACGTTGGCTTCGGTCTGCGTGGAAGTTGCTTCGCCTGCAACCGGCGTCCGGTTAGCCACTATGATTCAGCAATCCCCCCCACAAACCAGAATTTATACAATAATTATTTTTTATCAAGGGAAAAATACGTAGTTCCCTTCTGAAGCATATAACCGCGATACTCTGCCAGTTCACTTACTGTTACTAGCTGGTATCCTTCCTTCTTTAACCTTGGAATCAATTCCAAAGCCGCCTCCATAGTAGGCTTATGAATATCATGCATGAGAATAATATCCCCATCTTCCACCTGACTCATAACTGTCTTCACAGTCTGTGCCTTACTTCTTGTCTTCCAGTCCAAGGTATCAATAGACCATTGTATAATCGGTTTACCAACTGCCATCTTAACTGTGGAGTTGACTGCACCTCCTGGTGGTCTCATGATAATTGTCGATTGCCCGGTAATATTTTTTACCTTTTCGTCAGTCTTAATCAATTCCGTTCTTATCCCTGCATAATTAAGTCTTGTGAGTATTGGATGAGAATAGGAATGATTTCCAATTTCACAGCCGGAATCATACGCTGCTTTGAGTGCATCCGGATATTTACCTACCTGAACACCTACAACAAAGAAGGTTGCTCTTGCATCATATTTTTTCAGACAATTCACAATGGTCGTGGTATATGGTCCCGGTCCATCATCAAAGGTTAGAGCTATCATCTTTTTATTCGGATCAATTTTCGAACCAAAAACTTTTACTACTTCACTGGAATTACCTTGTATATTTTTCTTATCTGCTCTGTATACAGCCGCAACCTTATATGTATTATACTTTTTCTCGATAGTTGCTGTATCTTTATAATATAATTTCTTTGTTTCAGCTACTTTCCCATAGGAGCCATCAGACTTTTTCTTATAAATATAATACTTACTTGCTCCCTCTACTTTCTCCCAGGTAAGCTTCACATAATCTGAAGTATACTCACCTTGAACAACAGGCTGAGCTGGCTTTGTATAGCCTGCTTTAGCGTTACTCTGCTCACTTTTTGCCGCAGCACTTGTGGCTTTGTTCGCACAAATTTTATAATAATATGCCCTGCCACTTTTTACAGTGGAATCTGTGTAAAAAGTTTTTTTAACAGTGGCAATCTTAATATATTTGCCATTCTTTTTCGTACTACGATACACAGAATAACTGGTAGCACCACTAACCTTCTTCCAACTTACCTTTAGTTGGTTTTTCGAGGTTCTGACAGCTTTTACTTTAGTTGGTGTATCTAATTGCAGCTTTATGCTTACAACAGAACTTTCCTTTACTACCTGGCCGTCTACTATCATTTGAACCTTGTAGTAATATGTCTTTCCCAGTTTTCTTTTTTTATGGATATATTCCATTTGTTCTGCTTCACTCTTATTAGAAACTACTTCCTTGTACTGTCCATTCTTAGATTCGGCACAGAGAAGCTTATAAGCGGCCAGGCTATCATCCATATTCCACTTCAGTTTCACACTCGTTGTATCATACTTTTCAATTTTCAGCGTTATAGGTGTTTTTTCAGCAGACACATCTTCTGTTAAAGTATTATTTAATCCTGTATTATCTTCTGCATATACGCTAAATCCCGTACATAGGAAAATCATAAATAACGCGAAACTTATCACTTTCACAATCTTTTGCTTCATATTCTCTCTCCCTTTTCATATATTAAAAACTTTAAATTACAGTTTCCTGTATTTTCCTAATATATGAAATCAAAAGACCATTTAATCCATAACCAGCACAGATTAAATGGTCTTATATCAACTTCTAAGGTGATTTATTCACTTTTTCAATATTGAATTATTTATTGTAGTTTACGATCTTTCCAAAGTCTGGCTTTAAGGAAGCACCACCTACAAGTCCACCATCGATATCTGCCTGTGCAAATAATTCTGGTGCGCTTGCAGCAGATACACTTCCGCCGTACCGGATACGGATTGCATCAGCTGTTGCTGCATCAAAGATTTCTGCGATGCACTCACGGATTGCCTTACATACTTCCTGTGCCTGCTCTGTTGTAGCAACCTTACCTGTACCGATTGCCCAGATTGGCTCGTAAGCGATAACGGCTGTCTTTGCCTGATCTGCTGTTACATTTAAGAATGCAATCTTGATCTGCTGACGGATAAAGTCGATTGTTACACCCTGTTCTCTCTGTGCTAAAGATTCACCACAGCAGATGATTGGTGTGATACCATGTTCGAAAGCTTTTAATACTTTCTTGTTTACTGTTTCGTCTGTCTCTGCGAAGTATTCTCTTCTTTCAGAGTGACCTAAAACAACAAACTTAACACCTGCATCTGTAAGCATTGCTGGAGAAATTTCTCCTGTGAAAGCACCGCTTTCTTCAAAGTACATATTTTCTGCACCGATGTTGATGTTAGAGCCTTTTGCAGCTTCCATAGCTGGGATAATGTCGATAGCTGGTACACAGAATACTACATCTACCTCATCATTTGCAACTAATGGCTTTAATTCATTGATTAATGCAACTGCTTCACTTGGAGTTTTGTTCATCTTCCAGTTGCCTGCAATAATTTTCTTACGCATAGATTATGTCTCCTTAAATATTTTTTCATATTCGATTGTTCAGAATCATGTTGAACTATTTGTCATT
>JBGVIB010000198.1:0-4585 GCA_045122835.1 Lachnospiraceae bacterium | reverse complement strand
TATGGATTATTGACTAAGAGAGAATATGATTTGAATCGTTCTAGAGCCAGTGCAGTTGTAATTAAGCAGCCTTTCATAGCGAGAATGTTTGGGTATTGTTATGGTGAGATTGTAAATGTTGGTCTGGGTGATGAAACAGATTCTGCAGAATCTCCGATATTTTGTCTCTGTGTAAAAAAGGAAAAATTATACCAACTGTTAGGTGAGATTCTGCCGGATTACAAGCAGGAAGAACCAATTTGGCCAATGTCTAAGAAATCACAATTTCTTATCAATCCATTTTTGGTATGCTTCTTTATTGGCCTTCCTATTGGATTGATAATAGGAGGTGGACCAATCTGGTTATTACTCATAGCACCTGCATATGTAGTGCTGGCATTATTTGTTCGTTTTTTAAAGATTCGAACCAGTGGCATTGGTATGCAGCCTAAGTATGCAACTATTGTGAATGGGGCCTTTGACAAGACAACGTATATTACCCAATATGGTAAAATTCAAAGAATGCAGATAGCAGATTCCATTATTACGAAGCCTCTAGGTATTGCCCATGGGAATGTGTTGGTGTTGGCTTCACTAACCAAGAGTATTATTACTCTTCCTTATATGGAGCGAGGATGCTTAGAGAAGCTTTCTGAGGAAATGTTAGCTCATGAAAACAGATTACGCTTGTAAGGGCATAAGGTTGTAGATAGATCTCCAACTTCCGGGAAGTTTAAGACCGGAGGTTGGGGATTTTTCGCGTAGGGGAGTATGCAAATTCTGGTTTGTAGGGGTGTTGGATCATGGTCGCTACCCAGACGCTGGTTGCAAGCTGTCCCGGATTGTCTAATCATATGAGTGAACCGTCCGGCTGAGAGAGGGGATGTAGCTTGCTATCAGAGGCTAGGAATTTAGCTGTAAGTGGTTCTAAGGACGGGGATTGTTGCTAAAAACGAAGTTCGAAAATGACGAAAGTGAGCGTAATTTTCGAAGTTAACGCATCAATCCCGGTCCTAAGAACCACTAAACATCTAAATTATAGCCTCTGACAGCAAGCTACATCCCCTCTCTCAGCCTACCGCATCAAAAAGCTTTAAGTATTATGGTATTGCGCTGGCTTCAGTTTTTTATAATGTCTGATATACATTGCCTGGCTGTGTTTATATAATTTTCGCATATGATATGGTAGGCTGAGGCTGGTAAAGAAGATTGGGAACTACTTACATCATGGAGCCTGCCCCAGTTCCCAATCTTCTTTGCCAGTCTCAGCCGCACGGGTAACGATTATAATTAAGCAAGCGTAAAAACCAGAATTTCCAAACAGCTTTAGCATATAAAATTAGGAAATTAGTACTGTTGCAAAAAATGTCTATTTGTACTATTATAATAATACAATCATATGCAAGAGGAAAGGATAAGCAATTATGAAGAATAAACAAATTGTTGCACTTATTGTTGCAGCGGCTATATTTGTAGTAACAGGAGTATCCAGTGTAGCGATTAATACCTGGTCAAAGAAGACAACAGCTTCTTATACATCTATCTATGATAGTTTGTTAAGCACATCGGCAGTAAAAACACCAACGGAGGATTATGTAGCAGTAGTGGAAGTAGAAGGAACCATATACAGCGAACCAACAACCTCCACATGGGGAGGGACAGAAGGATATGATCATCCGGCGACCATGACTTATATTGATCAACTCATGGAGGATAGTAAGAATAAAGCAATTATGCTTTATATGAATACACCAGGTGGCGAAGTGACAGCCTCTGACGATTTATATTTGAAATTGATGGAGTATAAAGAGAAGACAGGAAGAAAGATTTACTGTTATTATGCTGACCAGTCTTGTTCCGGCGGATATTACATATCTATGGCAGCAGATGAAATTTTTGCAAATCGAAATTGCTGGACCGGCTCCATTGGCGTAATTGTATCCCTGACCAATATGCAGGGATTGTATGAAAAATTAGGTATTCAGGAAATCAATATCACAAGTGGTTCTAATAAGGCAATGGGTTCTGCAGGTGAAGAATTGACAGCAGAGCAGAGAGCAATTTTGCAGAGCTTAGTAGATGAAGCTTATGAGCAGTTTGTATCTATTATTGCAGAAAGCAGAGAGATGGATATCAATTCTGTAAAGAAATTGGCAGATGGTCGTATTTATACAGCAAAGCAGGCATTATCTTTAGACTTAATTGATGGTATCTGTACACATGACGAGTATTTAGATAAAATCCGCGAAGAACTTGGTTCTGATATCACCATTTATGAACGTGAGAATGATGATTCATTTGGACTGGCAAATCTGTTTGCTTCCCTTCAAAACTTAAAAAGTCGTTCAGACGCAGAGGTAGTGGAAGATATGCTTAAGAATGATTCCATGGGAGGTGTAATGTATTATGCAGATGGCTTGCAATAAGGAAACGCCGGTATATGCAGGATTTTTCATCAGACTGGCAGCATTCCTTATTGATATGCTGTTAGTTAGTGTAGTACTTAGTGTAATTAAGTTCGGCGTATGGTGTTTAGAATTATCAATAGGAGACAGCGTTCTCTTTGAATCTGTGTTGTTTAAGTATAATATCTTTGACATTTTATATTATGTATTGACATCTGCCTATTTTGTGGTTTCTACCTATTGCTGTGGTGCAACTGTAGGAAAATATCTGATGAAAATCAAGGTAGTCAGCACAGATGGTGAGAAATTATCATTTCTGACAGTACTGATTCGTGAAACAATCGGCAGATATTTATCAGAAATTATTATATGCATTGGCTACATTATAGCAGGATTAGATAACCGTAAGCAGGGACTGCATGATAAGATTTCAGATACCTGTGTTGTATATAAAATGATGTACCAGAAATCACAGGAAACACCAGTAATGCCACAAGGAGTGCAGAATGGAGTGTCGGTACAGGGAAGACCGATGATGCAGAATGGAGCACCAGTGCAGGGAAGACCAGTAGTGCAAAATGGGGTTTCAGTACAGGGAAGACCAGTGATGCAGAACGCAGTACCAGAACAGGAACCTTCAATGATGCAGAAGGGAACATCAGAACAGGGGAAAGCCGTGGAGCAGAATATGGCACCAACGCAAATAGAAACAGATGACAGTATATAAGTTGTTAAAAGGATAGGGAGGCAGCAGATGGCGGATTCATTTAGAAAATTAAATCCAAAAGCAAAAAGTTGCATGAGAACGGCGGAGTTGATTGCCAGCATTATATGGATTGGCATTTCTCTGGTGGCATATGGTATAGTGAAAAACAATGTGGATGGCATGCCGGATTGGATTCTTTTGATTCTGGCAGTTACCTATGTTATGTGTGCAATAAGTGTTATTGTTACACCTATTTTACGCTACAAACGATATCGTTACTGCATCAATGAAGAAAAGATTGATATCATTGAGGGCTTTTGGTTCATCAATGAGGAAATTGCACCAATTGAGCGTGTGCACCAGATTGAAGTAAGTCAGGGACCTATCGACAGAATATATGGCTTGGGAAAAGTGATTGCTACTACAGCAGGTGGAAGTGTAACCATTCGTTTTCTGGAAAAAGAAATTGCAGATAAGATAGCAAATGACCTTCAGGCAAGCATTAGGAAAACAGTGAAACGTCAGGATCAGGAAAAGGGAGGCAATTATGGAGAAAATGAGATGTCACAAGAGTAGTATTGTGATAAAAAGCATTCGCCAAATGTCTTTTTGGTTTCTGGCAATCATCTATTTTATAGTTTCCCATATCACGGAAGGCAGCGATGAACCGTTGATGGAGATTAATGATAAGCCGGTAGATTTTCCTATTATTTTGATGATTTCAGTAGCTATTTTTATTGGAATTTTCGTGGTGCTACTTATTTTTAATTATGTCAGATGGCGAAAAACCATACTTTATATTGAGAATGAGAATTTTATTGAAGAGAAAAATTTCCTAATGAAGCGAAAAAAAACAGTGAAGGTGTCAAGCATTGCCACCGTCAATTTGCAGCAGAATTTATTTGAGCGAATTTTTCGTGTTTATCATTTGAAATTTGATATTAATTCATCAGCAACAGCAAATGAAACGGATTTTGATCTGATATTCGATAAAGAGACAGCTTTATGGCTGAAAAGTGTGCTGTTACAGGAGACAAAACAGGAAAGGGTGAATGTGGAAGCTGATAATGTGGCGGATAAGCAGCAGACGGGAGAAGTATCCATTTCCTTTGGATTCTTTGAAGTAATTCGTCATAGTGTGTTTTGTCTCTCCATGGGTTCCATTGTTTTGTTTTTCTTCGGTTTATTTTTTACAGTCGTAAGCTTTATCGAGGAAGTAACATTGGAGCAAGATGGTGATATTTTCATTTCATTTCTTTTTATGGCAATACCGGCTGTGTGGGGGATAATCAAGCGTTTTGTGGATTATCAGGGATATACTTTTACAAAATGTGGAGACAATTACCATTTGCAATATGGATTATTGACTAAGAGAGAATATGATTTGAATCGTTCTAGAGCCAGTGCAGTTGTAATTAAGCAGCCTTTCATAGCGAGAATGTTTGGGTATTGTTATGGTGAGATTGTAAATGTTGGTCTGGGTGATGAAACAGAT
>JBGVIB010000197.1:0-7607 GCA_045122835.1 Lachnospiraceae bacterium | reverse complement strand
AATGAGTTGTTTTCCCAGTATATAAAAAGCCCCATAAACACGACAAATCTGCCATGTTTATAGGACTTCTTTATATCATAATATATTATATCATGTATATTTTATACGCAAAACAACCCTCGTATGTTTATTACACAACACCCTGAGCTGTCATAGCTTCTGCAACCTTTAAGAAACCAGCGATGTTAGCACCTGCTACATAGTTGCCTTCCATGCCATATTTCTTAGCTGCGTCATCTAAGTTATGGAAAATATTTACCATAATGTTCTGTAATTTGCTGTCTACTTCTTCGAATGTCCAGCTTAATCTTTCAGAGTTCTGGCTCATTTCTAACGCAGATGTTGCAACACCACCAGCGTTTGCAGCCTTACCTGGGCAGAATAATACACCATTCTTCTGTAAGTATTCTGTTGCTTCCAATGTAGTAGGCATGTTAGCACCTTCTGCTACTGCGAAGCATCCATTTGCTACTAATGCTTTTGCATCTTCTAAGTCTAACTCGTTCTGAGTAGCACATGGAAGTGCGATATCACATTTAGCAGTCCATACACCCTTACCTTCATGGTATTCTGCACTTGGTCTGTTAGCAGCATACTCTGTAAGACGAGCACGTTTTACTTCCTTTACCTCCTTAAGTAATGCTACATCGATTCCTTCTGGATCATAAACCCAGCCTGTAGAATCAGAAACAGTAACTACCTTAGCACCAAGCTGCTGTGCCTTCTCTGTTGCGTAAATAGCAACGTTACCAGAACCTGAGATAGCAACAGTCTTTCCAGCAATGTCTTTGCCATTGCATTTTAACATTTCTTCTGTTAAATATAATAATCCGTATCCTGTAGCCTCTGTTCTAGCTAAGGAACCACCGTATGTAAGACCCTTACCAGTTAATACACCTTCATATAAGCCAGTAATTCTCTTATACTGACCATACATATAACCAATTTCTCTTGCGCCTGTACCGATGTCACCAGCTGGTACGTCAGTATCTGCACCAATGTACTTGTAAAGCTCTGTAATGAAGCTCTGGCAGAATGCCATGATCTCTCTGTCTGATTTTCCCTTAGGATCAAAGTCAGAACCACCTTTACCGCCACCGATTGGAAGTCCTGTTAAGGAATTCTTGAAAATTTGCTCAAATCCTAAGAATTTAATAATTCCAAGATTTACAGATGGATGAAGTCTTAAACCACCCTTATATGGTCCGATTGCACTGTTGAACTGTACACGGAAACCATTGTTTACCTGTACCTGTCCCTTATCGTCAACCCAAGGTACACGGAATAAAAGCTGTCTCTCAGGTGTAACAATTCTTTCTAAGAGTGCGTCCTTTCTATACTGTTCTTCATTAGCCTCGATTACTACACGAAGTGACTCCAGAACTTCTTTTACTGCCTGATGGAACTCTGGCTGTGCTGGATTCTTCTCTACTACAAGGTCAAATACCTCATCAACGTATGACATGTTTATGTCCTCCTTTAGTTATAGTATATACAGATATACTAGGAAATCCTTTAAATTTAGCTTTAAAATATGCTAAAGCCATTTCCTAGTGTACTAGTATAACATTTCAAATTAACTCAACTGAATTATTTTCGAAATGTTATACCGAAAAAGACAACTGTCTTTCTCTCAACTACTACATTATAGTACGAAATTAAAAGATCTGCAATTCACTTTATTTGATTAAATTACAAAATTTTAAGCTAATTTTTGTGCATTTTGACGTTTTAGTGCCACTTTATTTACAAATTCGTTATTCCAGAACCCTTTGGCAAGAGATTTCAGTACAATTTTATCTAATTATAATTTCCTAGTATATAAAAAATGAGCCGATATCTGTCAAGATACCAGCTCATTCATTTGCGATTTCATTGTTCTTATGATACGCTGTATGCTCTTTTCAGACAGATAGTACCGCTCTGCTAGTTCTGTCACTTTGATTCCTGCAAGATAATCCTCATAAATCCGCTGGTTGCGAACTGATAATTCCTTCTTCGCAGCTGTGGTGGTTCCCCACTCCTTGCGGCTTCCGGATTTTCTTGGAATGTAAATATTTTCTCCGTCTACATACTGCTGTATCAATTCTATGATTTCAATAGGCAGAATTTCCTCTGCTTTTATATAGCCCATGTTTGCCTCCTAAATATAATAATCTATTAGGATTCGCAATGGCTATAACAATTATTTTGCATTGCAATAGCCAGTGCTACGCAAACATAACATATCTTCTCATATACACCCCTCCTTTTTTTAACTTCCAATTTAAGTAACTGCGAAAATGGTAACAGTTCGTGAATTGTTTTGACTTGCATCCACCAACTGCATATCTTCTATCTAATCTTATAAGAACTGTTCACCGTATCCGTAATGCTCTACCACGTAATCAATATCCTTGTCTCCTCTGCCGCTTAAGCATACTAAAATAGATCCCTGACCCATTTCTTTTGCCTTGCGCATTGCGTAGGCTACCGCATGAGAACTTTCAATTGCCGGAATGATTCCTTCTAATCTGGACAGCTTGAAGAAAGCCTCCATTGCCTGCTCATCATCCACTGTCTCGTACTGCACTCTTCCAAGGTCATGTAAAAATGCATGCTCTGGTCCTACTGAAGGATAGTCAAGGCCGCTGGCAATAGAATAAACTGGAGCTGGTTCGCCCTTTTCATCTTTTAACATAATACTTTCAAAACCATGCATAATGCCTCTTTCACCATACTTCATAGAAGCTGCATGGTCGCCTAATTTTTCACCACGACCTAAAGGCTCAATACCTACAATATCTACCGGATCATCTAAAAATGGAACAAACATACCAATGGAGTTACTTCCACCACCGACACAGGCACATACCACATCCGGGTCCATTCCTGTCATTTCACGGAACTGATCTCTTGCTTCATATCCTACTACTGACTGGAAATCACGAACCATCATTGGAAATGGATGTGGTCCTAATGCGGAACCAATACAGTAAATAGAATCTTTATAATTCTTTGCATAGGAATCAAAGGCAGAATCCACTGCTTCCTTTAATGTCTTAAGACCATGGGTAACCGGTACCACTTTTGCTCCTAAAATCTTCATTCTTGTTACGTTAGGTGCCTGTTTTGCAATATCAACTTCACCCATATGTATCTCACATTCCAGACCGAAATAAGCTGCTGCTGTTGCCAATGCCACACCATGCTGTCCGGCGCCTGTCTCTGCAATCAGTCGCTTCTTTCCCATAAACTTTGCTAACAAGCCTTCACCCATACAATGATTCAGCTTGTGGGCACCTGTATGGTTCAAGTCTTCTCTCTTTAAATAAATCTGGCAGTTGCTGATTTCTTTTGAAAGGCGTTCACAATGATATACCGGTGTAGGTCTTCCCTGAAATTCCTTGCGGATTCTGCGAAGTTCATTGATAAACTGGGAGGAATGACAGATAGTCTGATACGCCTCTGTAATCTCCTCAAATGCTGGCTTTAACTCGTCTGTTAAATATGCTCCGCCATACTCACCAAAACGTCCCTCTTTATTCGGGTAATTTCTTAAATAAGTTCTATAATCCATGTTTCTTCTCCTCATAAAATAAAGTCTCTTTCTTTATTTTAACTGTTATGTGTGAGAAAGGCAATTACTTTTTTCATCTTATTCATTTAGCACAAATTCTTCATCAGATTCATTCCATTTCAGTGTGTAAATCACTTGTATCTCTCTTACTGTTTGCTGTACCAGTTATGCTTGAAGCATTACTAACTGCATCTAATCCTTTTACCATATTTTGTTACCCCTCTCTTTTGTTTTAAAAAACCAATATATTTTATAATACCAACCGTCCATCTTCCAGCCTGATGCTCCGTTTGCAACACGCTGCAATATCTTTATCATGCGTAATAATAATCACTGTCTTTCCCTGTTCATTGATTGTCTGAAATAATTTCATAACTTGGCCGCTAGTATTCGAATCCAGTGCTCCTGTCGGCTCATCTGCAAGAATCAGCTTACTATCGCTTACCAGCGCCCTTGCAATAGCACAGCGCTGCTGCTGACCACCTGACAAATGAAGCGGCTTTTTCTTTGCCAAGTCTGCAATTCCCAGCATGTCTAACTGATTCATAATTATCTTATGCCTATTTTTGATTCCTTTCGCCAAAAGCGGAATCTCCACATTTTCATATACACTATAACGATTAATTAAAGCAAAATTCTGAAAGACAAAGCTGATATGATTCTTTCGAAATGTATGTAAATCCCGATTATTCAGTGATGCAACATTCACTCCTTCGAAATAATACTCACCCTCTGTTGCTCTGTCCATTCCTCCAATGATATTTAATAGACTGCTTTTCCCTGAACCACTTGTTCCAGTGACTGCAAGGAGTTCTCCTTCTTCTATTGTCAGATTTATATGTTCCAATGCAACTGTGCTTGTCTCATAATTTTTAAATACCTTGGAAAGATTTTTTATTTCTATCATATACATTTCCCTTTCATTAATTTTACTGGCGGATAATAATGTAACATTAGGCATGGAACTATGGATATCAACACTGTCATTCCCAGTGCAAACAATAACATCCACTGAACAATTCCATGTTTGATAATATCATCTGCTATCATAGCCGTTTTCTCATTATACACAAACAAAACTTTTACAAATAGTACCAGACACATCCACGAAATAAGAAATGCCAACACATTTTTTATCCCATTTTCTATAAGCACCATAATCTGCAAATCCTTTTCAGACGCACCCATTGCGTAAAAAATACCATATTCATTTGAATCATTTAAAAATGCTACAATCTGCAAACTAATACTAATAATCACAACAACTATAGATACCAGAACAAAAACCTCCATAATTATGGATTTCATTTTTTCTTTTTGCAGTCCATTATGTTTAAAGTTTGATGATAAGCTAGAGCACATAACAGATAATCCCATCTGATCTGCCAATTCTTCTAGTTCCTGCTGTGTTTCCTCCATCTGATATCCGTCCTCTATGCTGTACATTAAAAATGGAGAACTAAGAAAATCATTACTTATAAGCAATACTGCATAATCCAAAACAGTGTAAGCAGACAACTCTCCTGCCGCACCACCATTTTCCATATCTGACGAAATAAATCGTTCACCCTTTTTTATTTTTCCCATAACCTCATATGTAATATCCTCTATCTCATATGTTGTTCCAATAGGAATATCCTCATATTCAGCCCCCAGATAAAGAGCATACCAATTAGAAGATGCATCTAATTTTTGAGGTTCTATTTCCTTTTTCTCAATAAAATCCAATTCGCAAAGACCTAAACCGGTATAATCCAAAAGCATGATTTCCAATTCACCCTCACCAAGACTTGCTTCACTATGTCCTGCTTGTATTTTATATAACTCCGGCATATCATTTCGCCCCCGCATGCTAATACTGCCGATACTGTCTATGCACATAAGTGCTTGTGCTTTCCTGCAAAATTCCATTCCTTTTTCCGAATAATACTCTCCATCAAGATATAACACCCCAGTACCTTCTATTCCCTTTTTTAATACTTTATCACAAGATTCCTCCGAATAAGAAAAACTACTTTGATAAAACAGGATAATCCCTAATGCAAAAAAACTGATACTAAACATAATTATCATTAACAAACAACTTTTCATACGGTAACGCATTTTGTCCAATACAAAAATGAGTCTTGCTTTAATTTTCATTATCCCCCTCCTACTCTGCTGAATCTATAATATTTTGAGATGGATTCAATTTTGAAATCTTTAAGTACGGACGAATCATCACAATACCATCCACTGCAAGTACACCTATCAATAAGGCGAAAATCTGAATGATACTTGTTATCATATCAGTTGTCCCATAATGTTTACAAAATGAATATATCATCTGCATCGGTATAGAAACCAATAATGATACCAATGACATCCTACCAATTTCCTTTATTAATAAGACTGCAATCTGTCTCATGTTATATCCAAATGCTTTTCTGATAAGAAATTCTTTTTTTCTTCTAGAAAACCATAGATCTGAAATCACTATGCAACTTATCAAAGAAAAGACCAATAATATAACAGATAACATGACATTTATCTTCTTTCTGGCACTATCAAAAACATCCCTGTCTTCTTTTTCATCTGCAACCTGTATTTGTCCATACAAATTTGCACTTATCTTTTCACTTAATTCCTGATATATGGCATCCAATGATGTGTCACTTTGCATTGCTATTTGCAAATTTACATTGTTATAATTCGAACAATAACTTTCAATTTCTGTAATGAGATTCTTTTTTTGGTTCTCGTTTAGCTGTTCCCATAAAATATAAACAGATTCATCATCGATTCCCACATAATTTAATACACCACCAACTAAAAATTCCTGTCCTCCCAATGTGATATATTCTTTATTCTCCTTTATCTGAACGTATTCCTCCAATGATTTACCAATTAAAATTTCTCCATCTATATTGTCCTCTCCCATTAGTTTTAATACTTTTCCTTTTTCTAAGGAAAATTCTATTCCCAACGAACTGGATATACAAACAGACACTGGCATATATTCTAAAAGATCTCCTCTTGCAACATAACAATTTTCTAAAAAAACATTTACTTGATATTTCTGTAACAAAGAAATCAGTTTTTCTATATCAATATTTTGTATTTCCTCCTCATTCATAGTATATTCTGCTATATACTCATTGGAAAATGAACGTTCTCCCTTGCTTACCATTTCCATTTCCCCAAATAGCCGTATGCAGTTGATTACAAGAAAAAACGTGAGTACAAATCCTAACATCATTAATAAATCATCATAATACGTCCTTATATAATCTAGCGCCTTATATTTTACTTTCACCAACAACTCTCTCATTTAAATTTAATCACCTCTTTAATTTTGAGGGAGATATAATTATACTTTATTATATCTCCCTCAATAGAATTAATCAGTTGCTGTAATTGTATATGTCACTCCATTAAACGACATGGAAGACTGGGCATATGTATTGCCATACCCACCATTCTTATTTGTTCCCTCTACCGAATATCCTTTAGAAGCTGAAAGTGTTCCCTGAGATACCAGTTTACTAGGAGTGCGTGCTTCATACTCCATTGAAACATATTTCTTTTCTGTTCCAATCAAATCAAATGAATAACTAACCTTATCACTAATTGTTAATGGTCCCTCAACAAAACTTACAAATTCTGAACCATATGCATCATAACGATTAAACTTTTCAGTTCTATTACCAGAACTTGCATAGGCTACCACACTACTTAACATACCCATAGTTACTAATGTTGTTGCAAACATAAACCTTTTTACATTTCTCATATACTTCTCTCCTATCACATTTAATCACATCCTTGTTTCCCATTACTATAAGCAAACAGTATATATACAATCTAACAAAAATATCTTCTCTTGTCATATCGTTTTTGTATCACTGTACACAGTAACTGTTTCTGTTTGTCCGTCTGACATAGTAACTGTAAATACACTTTTCAAACGATATGAGCCGCTGGAAAGACTGCTTTTCGTATTTGTGAAGCTTGCATTCTTTCCAGTAATGGTTGTACTAAAGCTGCTAACATTTGACCATGTAAACCA
>JBGVIB010000196.1:0-7861 GCA_045122835.1 Lachnospiraceae bacterium | reverse complement strand
GAGGATGGAAAATGGTATTGTGTATCTGGTGGAAATCTTGTAACCGATTATACAGGTCTTGTGGAATATGGTGGTTCTCTGTATTATGTATGCGATGGTATTTTAGATTGGAATTATACGGGAGTAGCTCAGAATGAAGAGAGATGGTGGTATGCGGAAAAAGGCAAAGTTGATTTCTCGAAAAATGGGCTAGTTCAGTATGATGGCAATTTGTATTATGTGACGAATGGATATGTAGATACTTCTTATAGTAATATGATTTCTCATAATGGAACATTGTGTTATGTAAAAAATGGAATTGTTACTTGGGATTATTCGGATATAGTACAATATGGAAGTAGCTGGCATTATATAAGAAATAATCAAATTGCGTCGGATTATACTGGGCTTGCAAGTGGACATACAGGTTGGTGGTACATCAAGAATGGAAAGGTTGATTTTACCAAGAAGGGATTAGTGTACTATAATGGAGCTTGGTATTATGTGAAAAATGGATATCTTGATTGGTCCTATAGTGGTTTGGTGTCTCATAATGGAACTAAGTATTATGTAAAGAATGGAATTGTTAATTGGAATTATTCTGACATAATACAATATGGAAGTGGTTGGTATTATATAAGAAATGCACAGATTGCATGGGATTATACTGGGCTTGCAAACGGACACACAGGTTGGTGGTATATTAAGAATGGAAAGGTCGATTTTACTAGGAATGGATTAGTATATCATAATGGGGCTTGGTATTATGTGAAAGGAGGATATCTTGATTGGTCCTACTGTGGTCTTGTGTCTCATAATGAAACTAAGTATTATGTAAAAAATGGAATTATCAATTGGAATTATTCTGATATAATACAGTATGGAAATAGTTGGTATTATATAAAAAATGCACAGATTGCATGGAATTATACAGGACTTGCAAACGGACATACAGGTTGGTGGTATATTAAGGATGGAAAAGTCGATTTTACTAAGAATGGATTAGTATATCATAATGGGGCTTGGTATTATGTGAAAGGAGGATATCTTGATTGGTCATATAGTAATCTCGTATATCACAATAAATCTTGGTATTACGTAAAAAATGGAATTATTGATTGGAATTTTTCTGATGTAGTATCTTATAATGGAAACAAGTATTTTGTAAGAAATGGTGTTTTAGATTGGAATTATACGGGGATTGCAGGTAACTCTGAAAGAAAATGGTATATATGTAATGGAATGGTAGATACTACATATAATGGAATTATTATACAGGACGACGTAGTTTATACGGTGATAGATGGACAGGCATTAAAAGATGGAACTGCCATTATGGGAGAATCCTCCGTGACAGCAGAACAGATGGCTGCGTACTACAATGCCCGAGCTACTTATCCAGAATATTATGCAACGTCTGATGCACCAAATATTGAAACTTTCTGTCAGATTTATTTGGAAGAATGTGAAGCAGAAGGGGTCAAGGCAGAAGTGGCATTTTGCCAGGCAATGCTTGAAACAGGATTTCTAAAATATGGTGGGCAGGTCAATATTTCTCAATATAACTTTGCAGGAATCGGAGCAGTATCAGGTGGGGTAGCAGGCGCTGCATTTCCGGATGTTAGAACTGGAATTCGTGCACAGGTACAGCACTTAAAGGCATATGCGTGTGATGAGCCTCTATATAAAGATTGTGTTGACCCCAGATTTGCATATGTGACACGTGGTTGTGCTCCATATGTGGAATGGCTTGGAATTCAGGAAAATCCATATGGTAAAGGTTGGGCTTCAGCAAAGAATTACGGATTTACAATTCGTAATAATTATATAGATAAATTATTAGGTGAATAATGAATTTACCCAAAAAGTGATAATAAGGAATGGAGGAAATAATTTAAAATGGATAAAATTGCAGTTTTAATTCCTTGCTATAATGAAGCAAAAACAATTAAAAAAGTAGTAACTGATTTTAAGACAGAACTTCCAGAAGCAGCAATTTATGTTTATGATAATAACTCTAATGATGGTACGGCGGAAATTGCAAAAGAAGCTGGAGCAATTGTTCGATACGAATACCAACAGGGAAAAGGAAATGTTATTCGTAGGATGTTCTCGGAAATTAATGCAGAATGTTATGTGATGGTAGATGGTGATGATACTTATCCGGCAGACCAAGTCAAAGAGATGGTAGAAAAGGTATTAAACAAGCATGCAGATATGGTTGTGGGAGATAGATTGTCATCTACTTATTTTGAAGAAAATAAAAGACCATTCCATAATCTCGGGAATTCAGTAGTACGATCAAGTATAAATATTTTATTTAAGAATGATATTAAAGATATTATGACTGGTTATAGAGCTTTTAGTTATAGATTTGTAAAGACGTTTCCTGTTTTATCGAAAGGTTTTGAAATAGAAACGGAAATGAGTATTCATGCAATAGACAAAAATATGTTTGTGGAAAATGTTATCATTGATTATCGCGATAGACCAGAAGGAAGTGAATCTAAACTTAATACCTATTCAGATGGATTTAAAGTTTTAAAAACTATTATGCGTTTGTTTAGAACCTATCGTCCGTTTGCCTTTTTTGGTGTGATATCATTGCTTTTACTGTTAATTGCGATGGCGTTTTTTATTCCTGTATTAATGACGTATGTAAACACAGGATTAGTTCCAAATTTCCCTACACTGATTGTTTGTGGCTTTGTAGTTTTGGCTGCAATTCAATCATTCTTTTCTGGTTTAATTTTAGAGACTATTTATCAGAAAAATAGACAGGACTTTGAAATGGAATTATACCGTGTGGCTGGTGAAGAAAATAAGTTACAGTAGTTATTGAAAGGAATACAGATGGATAATTTGAAGAGTAGTAAAAAAGAAGTTTTCTTATATCTTCTTTTTGGGGGATTATCTTTTGTTATAAGTGTGTTATCGTATGCATATTTTAATGCAGTGATAGGACTAAATGAATTGGTGGCAAATATTATCTCCTGGGTATTAGCAGTAACGTTTTCCTATCTTACAAACAGAATTTGGGTATTTGATTCACCTACAAAAACATGTGTAGAATTTCTAAAACAGATGGGTTCCTTTTTTGCAGGACGGATTATTACATTAATTTTGGAAGAAATTATTTTATTCATATTTATAAGCTGGATTGGATTAAATAGTTTAGCAGTGAAAATAGTAGCTCAAGTAATTGTTATTGTATCGAATTATATTATTAGCAAGCTAGTAGTATTCAAAAAGTAAAGAATATATGACTTGATAATTTTGTAGAAGGGAAAATCTGAAATGAAAGAAAAAAGTTATAACATTGTTTCGATTTTTTTTGCTTTAATAACATCGTTTGCAATTGAAGGCATGATAAAATCGGATGACAACTACCATGTGTTAAGCAACAGTATTTTTTCTGTTATAGTTTTCTTTGGAGCGTTGGCGCTTTTTGTGAAAGTTCTACAAATTAGGGACAGACGCTTATATCGTATTTCATGCATAGTTGGAAGTTTGTTTTCTTTTTTTCTTGTGTGTGGAAAAAATATATTACTAAATAATACGACTAATCTTGATTCACTTTGGACCTGGATTTATATTATTACAGGAATTCCATTTATGGCAGGGTGTGTTGCATTAGTTATTTATTTGTTACCAAAAATAAACGGTATTTTTAGAATGGAAAAATGTGAAGCGTGGTTTGAAAAAAATATAACTCCCAAGAAGACATTTTTACTAAGTTGGATAGTTACTTTTTTGGCATGGTTCCCTGGGCTTTTAGCAGCATATCCCGGAGTATATGCTTATGATTGTGTTTATCAAATGGGATACTATTTAAGCGGAAATATCAATTTACATCATCCATTGGTGCATACGTATTTACTTGGGTTTTTTGTAGAAGATTTGGGAACTCTGCTTGGAAGCAAAGAAGCTGGTTTTTTTTGTTATTCCATTTTTCAGATGATATGTATGGCCGGAATGCTGTCTATGATTTGCTATTATATGGCAAAAAAGAAATGTGCTGTTATTTTAAGAATTGCAGTTCTTTCAGTGATTGCCCTTTTGCCTGTTAATGCAATTATGTCTTTTTCAGGTACTAAGGATGTTCTTTTCTCTGGTTTCTTTTGCTTAATGGTATATTTTCTTATGCAGATTGCAGATGATGAAAAATATTTATCGAAGAAGAAATCATGGATAATGACTTTAGCGGCTATTTTTGGTATGATGATTTTTCGAAACCAGGGAATTTATGTAGTTATCTTGGGTATGCTATGCGGTTTTGTATTATTAAAGAAACAGAGAAAAAGAGTTCTATTGCTTCTCACAGCAAGTATCTTATTGTTTGGTCTTTATTCAGGACCAGTTACACAACTGCTTAATGGGGTAAAATCTTCTTCTAGGGCGAACGAAATGTTGAGTGTTCCTATTATGCAATTGAGCAGGTCAATAAGTTACAACGTTGATGAATTAACAGAAGAGGAAATAGAACTTATTAAAGAATATATTCCTAATTGTGAAAATTATAAAGAAGGGAATTATATTGGAATTTCAGATGGATATAAAAGAACATTTAATGCAAGTAAATTTAATGAAAATCCGATGGAATTTATTTCTTTGTGGGTAAAGGTTGGAATTAAGTGTCCAATGTCATATATCGATGCTTTTGCAAGACTATCGATAGGATTATGGTATCCAGATATGAATTACCGAGATCAAGAAGCATGGCATCCATATTGGGAATATAGAAATTCCACCAGACTAGATGATTCGTGGATAATACTTGAACGGAAAACACCAGACGTATTGCAATGGTTAGATGATTTTTATACAAAATTAACATATGATAATACTTATCAAAAGGTACCAATTGTTTCAATGATATTTAGTTCGGGTTTTTCAGTGTGGATATTACTTTTGTATATAGCATGGTGTATTTATAAGAAACAATATAAGTTGTTATTTCCAGCAGCATTTTTAGTTGGATATTGGTTGACTAGTTTGGTGGGACCTGTTGTGTTATATCGTTATGTTTATCCGATAATGGTGTCAATACCTATTTTGATAGCTAAAGCTATCACTCAAAATGAAGCTAATGTGGAATAAATAGAGGTGAATTTTTATTGAGGCTGAGTGTGATTTCTTGAATCATATGCATATCTTAATGCAGTAATAGAACTAAAAGAATTAGTGACAAATATTATTTCCTGGGTATTAGTAGTAACATTTTCTTATCCTATCAACAGAATTTGGGTATTTAATCTTCTTAAAGCCATTATTGGCAATGTTTCACAATGGAACCATACGCTATATCCTAATGTTCTTATAAATTGCAGCTTTTACGATACTGGTTGTAAAATTGACAGAAATTAATAAAAAACTGGTAAATCTAACATTCTTGATGTGGTTATTTTTAAATCCGGGTGAAAATGTACGAGAAAATATAAAGCAGATGACGGTAAAGTCTGTTTTTGGGGAATAGGATATTTGGGCATTATATGTCGTGGTTTACATACCGGGGAATATACAGAAACATATTTCGCAAACAAATTTGTTGAAGGATTTGAATATTAATTGATCTCGTGGAAATCACTTCCACTTGATAACTCATCCGGTCTGTGCTATTCTTAATTCTGTTGAATTTTATATAGAACAGAAGGATGCAGACATATGAAAAAAAATGTATTTTTTGCTAAAGTAAAGAACTTCATAGACAAATTAATTACCAGAATTCATGGACTAGCAATGGCTCAGAAGATTGCTATTGCTGTTTCTGGTACAATATTGATTATTGTACTGGGAGTGTTCGTGTGTTCTGGTA
Organism: Lachnospiraceae bacterium; assembly: GCA_045122835.1. Taxonomy (GTDB): domain Bacteria; phylum Bacillota; class Clostridia; order Lachnospirales; family Lachnospiraceae; genus JBGVMW01. The sequence continues at coordinate 2,067 of JBGVIB010000196.1, read as the reverse complement.
TTTTTTATAAAGACCAATCTCAAGAAAGTGTTGTAGCTGCAATGATTCCTGCAGTACCTGAGACAGAAAGTACAGACACAGAAGTGACGGAAAAACTTGAGATAGAACGAGGAATGAAAGAAAAGAAGGTTTTAGAAGCAAAGGAGCAGGAGCGGATCATCTCCATGTCAACTTCTTCCATTGAAAAAGATCTGAAAGTGAAAATTTCAGAAGAGGGAGTTGGTCTGATTACTGGAGTTCCTTTTAAAATAAGTGTCTCATTGCAAGGGGAAGAATCCCAGTCAAAAGAATATGTAGATGAAGATATGGACGGAGTTATTCATATTGAGAATATGGAGGCTGGAAAATATACAGTTTTTCTGCAGGAGCAGGAAGGATTTAGCATTAGTGAAAATTCTATTACTGCCACTGTAAAAGACCAGATCGAATATAAGAAAGTTGATGTAAAAGACGAAATTAAGCAGGAAAAAGAGATAAATACTGTGGTAGAAGATACAGCCAAGAACGATGTAGTTGTAGAAGCGCCTATTATAGATACAGTGGGAGTACTGCCAAGTACAGTCGAGACCACGGAAATTCCTGCTTCAAATGTCGATATGTCCAATTTTACTACTGCCTCTGTTAGCGGCGAACATAATAGTGCAACCATCAAAAAAACATATACAGAAAATGGAACAACAGAACAAAGTACCCAGGCAGCGGAAGTAGATACGGGCACAGGAAGCTTGGGCGGTAGATCATCCGAGGCTGATAATGGACAGATGGTAGAAAGTGCAACAGTGTCTGTTCCCAAAACTGTTTCTTTGTATATCTATGGAACGGAAGTTTCTAAATCAAAGACGCTGGATCTGAAAATTGAGGGCACCTCTTCTATTATAAAATCAATAGATTGGTCAATTAGTAATAGTCAGGTGGTTGAACTTAATGTTCTGGAGAATGGAAATTCCATTCAGTTAAACGCTTTAGAAAAAGGTACAGCTACAGTCTCTGCTGTAATAACATATTTTGCAGATGACAAAAATACGGAAGAAACAGTCACTGTTGCAAGTAGTCTGACGGTAGGGGTCTTCACAGATAATAAAACAAATCTGAAGGATTTACAGGGAAACATTTTGTATCTGGATAAAGAAGCAAAGACAAAAGCAACGTTAAAAGATTATGGAACTGTAGAAGTTTATTATGGAATGCCGAAATACACCGGATGGCAGACAATTGATGGAAAACTGTATTATTTTGATAAAGATCACAAGCCTTTAACTGGTGAGCAGACAATTGATGGAATCAAATATAATTTTACAGACGAAGGCTATATCGCAGAGAATAAGCAAACCACAGGAATCGACGTATCAAAATGGCAGGGAGAAATTGACTGGAAAGCCGTTGCTGATGCAGGTATCGATTTTGCCATTATCCGTGTGGGATATCGTGGTGCATCCACTGGTGTGCTGGTAGAAGATCCATATTTTAAGAAAAATATCAAAGGTGCTACCGGTAATGGAATAAAGGTTGGTGTATATTTCTTTACTCAGGCAATTACAGAAGCTGAAGCGGTAGAAGAGGCAAGTATGGCACTTTCACTTGTTTCAGGATATAAACTGGAATACCCAATTTTTATTGACACAGAAAGTGCCTCTGGTGGCCGTGCAAATAATGTCGGTAAAGCACAGCGGACCGCAATTATAAAAGCATTTTGTAAAACCATTCAAAACGGTGGCTACAAGCCGGGGGTGTACGCAAGTACATCATGGTACAACGACAAATTGAATGCCTCAGAATTGAGTTCCTATACTATTTGGGTTGCTCAGTACAATACCAAATGCACATATAAAGGGAAGTATCATATGTGGCAGTATTCATCCAAGGGAACTGTTCCTGGAATTAAAGGAAATGTGGATATGAATATCAGTTATATGGGGATTTGATAGATGGTGGAAAGGAGTCACCCATGAAACTATGGCAAATTATTACCCTATATTTATTAATCATAAATCTTACTGGCCTCATTGTAATGGCGGCAGATAAATCAAAAGCTAAAAGAGGAGCCTGGAGGATTCCAGAGAAGACCTT
>JBGVIB010000195.1:0-5897 GCA_045122835.1 Lachnospiraceae bacterium | reverse complement strand
GTAAAGCACCTTTACAGAATGCAACACCTACACCTGCATCAGAAATTGCAAGCGCAGATCCTTTTGCAGCGAATTCTTCAATCACATCGATTGCTTCACAGCATTTTTCCATGATTTCCATAGGAACAGAACAAGCATCTTTTAATACGATTGCCATAACACGAGCTTTTTCAGCTTTTTCTTCTTCTGTTTCTCTTGGCATACCATAAGCTTTTGCAAGTGGTTCAAAAACTTCTGCGTCTCTTTCTACTAATCTTAAGAAATCAGCCTGAAGAGCTGTTGCTTTTTCTTTTAATGCAATGATATCTGCTTCTACGTCAGCATATTTTTTCTTGCCAACTGTTAAGCTTCCTACCATGTTACCAAGTGCCATACCTACAGCACCAACCAATGCTGATGCACCACCGCCGCCTGGAACAGGAGCTTTTGATGCAAGCACTTCCACGAATTCTTCACATGTATTCTGTGTAAATCCCATAATATAAATCTCCTTTGAATGAGAATATTTCTTTTTGAATACACAAAGAACACACTACTCCCCTCTGATACCAGAGGGAAGCGGTATGTCTTATTGATTCATAATGTTATGCTTATTTAATTTTACATTTTATTAAGCACATCGATAGGATTATCTAATTCTTAGAATAAACCTGTGATCTTACCTGTTTCATCTACGTCAATCTTGCAAGCAGCTGGAACTTTTGGTAAGCCTGGCATTGTCATGATTTCACCTGTTAATGCAACGATGAAACCTGCACCTGCAGATACTTTAAGGTTACGTACTGTAACTTCGAAGTCTGTTGGAGCGCCAAGTTTTGTCTGGTCATCTGTGAAGCTGTACTGTGTTTTAGCTACACAGATTGGAAGGTTGCCATAACCCATATCTGTAAGCTGTTTAGCCTGTTTCTGAGCATTTGCTGTAAGAACAACACCATTACCATGGTAGATTTTCTTAACGATTGCGTTAAGTTTGTCTTCGATAGATCCTTCTAATTCATATGAGAAGTGGAAATCGCTTGGTTCTTCAACTAATCTGATAACTTCTTCAGCTAATTTGATACCGCCTTCGCCACCTTTTGCCCATACTTCTGAAAGAGCAACGTTAACGCCGAGTTCTTTACATTTAGCTTCAACAAGGTCAAGTTCAGCTTTTGTATCTGTTGGGAATGCGTTGATAGCAACTACACATGGTAATCCATAAACGTTTTTGATATTTCCAACGTGCTGTAATAAGTTTGGAAGACCTTTTTCAAGAGCTTCAAGGTTTTCATTGTTGAGGTCAGCTTTAGCAACACCACCGTTGTATTTCAGAGCACGTACTGTAGCAACGATAACAACTGCATTTGGTTTTAAGCCAGCCATACGACATTTGATGTCGAGGAATTTTTCAGCACCAAGGTCAGCACCGAAACCGGCTTCTGTGATTGTGTAATCAGCTAATTTAAGAGCCATCTTTGTAGCTGTTACGGAGTTACATCCGTGAGCGATGTTAGCGAATGGTCCACCGTGAACGATTGCTGGAACATGTTCAAGTGTCTGAACTAAGTTTGGTTTTAAAGCGTCTTTTAAGAGAGCTGCCATAGCACCCTGAGCGTTTAACTGACCAGCTGTTACAGGTTTCTGTTCTGATGGTTTACCATATGTATAACCGATAACGATTCTTGATAATCTTTCTTTTAAGTCACTAATATCGCTTGCAAGACAAAGAACTGCCATGATTTCAGATGCTACTGTGATATCGTATCCATCTTCTCTTGGTGTTCCATCTGTTCTTCCGCCAAGACCATCTACTACGTTACGTAACTGACGGTCGTTCATATCTACACATCTTCTCCATGTGATCTTTCTTGGGTCGATGTTTAATGCGTTACCCTGGAAAATATGGTTATCGATCATAGCAGCAAGTAAGTTGTTTGCAGCACCGATAGCGTGGAAGTCGCCTGTGAAGTGAAGGTTGATATCTTCCATTGGAACTACCTGAGCGTATCCACCACCTGCAGCACCACCTTTTACTCCGAATACCGGTCCTAAAGAAGGTTCACGGAGAGCTACCATAACTTTTTTGCCAAGCTTCTGCATACCATCTGCAAGACCTACTGTTGTAGTTGTTTTTCCTTCTCCTGCAGGAGTTGGGTTGATAGCTGTTACAAGGATTAATTTTCCGTCCTGTGCATCAGACTCTCTTAATAAGTTGTAGTCGATTTTTGCCTTGTAATTTCCATACTGTTCCAGATATTTTGGATGAAAGCCAGCTTTTGCAGCGATTTCAGTGATTGGCTGCATCTGTACTTCCTGTGCGATTTCAATGTCAGATTTGTATCCCATTGTAAAAATCCCCTTTCTTGCCTCTTAATTTGTGTATTCACACATATATTTTAAATATCTGCCTTCGTTCACTTTCCAGATATTTATGTACACATTAGATACTCTATATTGTGAATTTGCATAAATACATAATACACAATTTACGTTTTTTTGTAAAGTATTTAAAAATTATCCTTCTCAATATTCCTTTATCGAATAGTTCCCTTGACTGTTGTAATGGAAATATCTCCTGCCACTACCATATCTTCTGCATAAAAGCCCTGCAAGAAATTATCTTCATAAAGAATCTGTGCGGATGGCGGGAATTCCTCATCTGCTTCCCAGAAAATAAATCTCATATGGTAGTTATTAATTAATTCAAATTCGTATGCCACATCTCCCATTTTAATCGGTGTCGCCCCAAGCTTTTCCATGGCTGCTTTGAATTTTGGTAATTTATAACCAAAACCGTAGGTTAATCTTGAAAGACATCTCCCTGTAAATGGCTGTAAATACAGTTCCCCATAGGTTGGAACTTCACGAAAAGTAATATACTTTCCTGTACTGAGTACTGCCTTTCCTTCAATTAAATATCTCATTACAAAAGTTCTGGACGGAATATTTTCCATCATGATCAAATATGCGTCCGGATCCTCTGTCTTTGGTGAGATTGTAAATTCCGGAAAGCTGATGCCATATTCATATCCCATTAAACGCACGAGAAATTTATGGTTTTCTTCATCATAAGGGATATTACAGCGTTCAGAAACTTCCTTTGGATCCAGTTTCTCATACTTTTCCAGATAAAACTCAAAAGGTCTTTCTTCTTTATTATTCTCAATCTGTTTCATTTCTGTATTCATCGGACTCAAGTCCTTTCTATATAGTTTCTTTAAATATCCGCCTGTTTTACATTCGGAAACAGGTTTGAATTGGTATGAGGAATGAAGCAGGCAGAAACAAACTCGTCCATATAACCAGGTGTGGTACTAAGTTCCATATAGGTCATATTTTTTGCAAGTTCATAGACCTTTTCTTCTGCTGGTTCTGATAATACCATTGCATAAGCACCTGCCAGTGAGGAATTGCCGATGTAATGATATTTTTCAACACCAATATCCGGGAACATGCCGATATTAATTGCATTTTCCATATTGATACCGCTTCCGATTCCGCCAGCCACGTATACATTTTCGATCATAGATACATCAAAATCCAGTGATACCAGCATTGTGTAAATTGCAGAGAAAATTGCACCTTTGGCACGGATAAAGTTATCAATATCTACTTCATTGATTTCCACATCCTTGACACTTCCGGCCTCTTCCTTTGTGGCAAGCACATAGCTTCCGATGCCGTATTTATCATGACGAATCCTGTCACCTTCGCGAATAAACTTACCATTTGGCCCAATGATTCTGCATCTGAAAAGTTCAGCAATTACATCAATGATACCGGAACCGCATAAACCGATTGGTTTTGTTCCTTCATCACCAACAATTGTAAATGTTGGTTCCATCGTTGCCGGATCAATGGTACAAGCTTCAATCGCACCATCTGTTGCTCTCATACCGCAAGAAATGTCTCCACCTTCAAAGGCCGGACCTGCAGAGCATGCACAGCTCATCATAAAATCAGAATTGCCAAATACAAGTTCTCCATTGGTACCAAGATCCACAAATAAGCTAAATGGTTCCTGAGCCCACACCATGCTGACCAGCGTACCGGCTGTGATATCTCCACCTACATAGCTTCCGATATTTGGCGCAATAATCACTCTTGCGTCCGGGTGTACTTTTAATCCCAGATCACGTCCATGAATGCTGTCTGTTCCAAAGAAAGTTGGAATAAATGGTTCCATACGGATTCGATCACCGTCAACACCTACAAGAAGGTGATTCATAGTCGTATTTGCACCAATGCTCATACGATAAATACATTCCGGAGCAATTCTTGCTGCACGGCACATATTAACGATCATTGGATTCATTGTTTCTTCAACAACAGCCTTCTGTAATTTTTCAACACCGCCTGGTTTCTGCTGTTCAATAATTCGGTTAATAACGTCTGCACCGTATCGAATCTGACCGTTACCGGAAGATGCCTTTGCAAGGATTTTGCCGCTAAGCAAATCAATAATTACACCAGAAACTGTTGTAGTACCAATATCAATGGCAATACCGTATGCGGATACTTCTTCAGCTACCGGTACTACATCATATACAAATACTTCATCGTCCTTTACAGTTACAACTGCTTTCACAGCAAATGCTGCTTCACGAAATACTCTTGCCATTTTTCGAAGCACCGTAAATGATAACCTGACATTGTCTTTACCTGTCTGAGCCTGTAATGCCCATACCAGTCGTTCATTATCCGGCATGGTGTCATCCAGTGTTGGTTCATCCATCTGTAATTCGATGACTTCAAAGCTGTTTTTAAATTCGACTCCTGCCGCCTTAATTTCTTCTGTTGCTTTATTAAAAATCTGGATTTCCGCCGGGGAACTAAGATCCGCTACTTTCATTCTGCTTTTATATGCAGAAGCAATATCCGGAACCATGACTTCCACATCGCCTGTGATCGTACTCACGCAGGAAAGTCTCCATCCATCGTTATATTCTGCCTCACTAATATGACGGGTCTTTTTAGAATCAAGTTTCCCGCCTAAAAATTTAACTTTACATTTTCCACAGGATGCATTACCAGAACATGGAGCGTCAATTGCTACATTGACTTTTCTGGCAACTTCCAGCAGATTCTCACCAATCGCTGCGCTAATCTCTACCTGTGTTCCGTCCTCAAAATGAAATATTACTTTTGCCATTTCATTTTCTCCTATTATTAGTCAAACATTTTATTAAAAAAGCCATAACAAGGCTGGAGAGCTTTCACTCTCCAACCCATTATGGCGTTTTTGATTAGATTTCTAAGTATGAATCTGCGTAAAGTGTGTTGTTTTTGAAGATATCACAAGATTTAATTGTTTCCATTAATCTTAAATCACATGGATTTACGATAGCGGATGTTAAACCGTTCATCATAGCCATAGCTACTAATGCAGAGTCCATAATTGGTCTGATGTGTTTTGGCATACCATTGGAGTTGTTAGAAAGGCCACCTGTAGAATTCAGTTCCATATCACTGAACATTTTAATAGCTTCTAATACTTCCATCTGTTTGTCCTGCATACCTTTTACAACGAGGAATAATGGGTCAAACCAAAGATCTGTTGGTTCCATACCAAGCATCATACCTCTTTCAAGCATGTTCTGGCAGTGCATCATACGTTCATCATTGTCTGCTGCGATACCTTCTGCTGAACAAAGAGCAATAACGATTGCATCGTTTGCTGCTGCAAGGTCGATGTTTTCGATACGTCCGCCTGCATCTGCAGAGTTAACGATTGGTTTTCCTTTACTTCTGTTATATACAGAAATACCAGCTTCGATAGCTTTTTTGTTTGCTGTGTCAAGTGCTAATGGAACATTATCAAATGCATCCTGAATTGTTGTTACAGCCCATTTCATTAATTCTTCACCGTTGTTTTCAGCAGGTCCGATATTAACGTCAAGGTATGTAGCACCAGCGTC
>JBGVIB010000194.1:0-7755 GCA_045122835.1 Lachnospiraceae bacterium | reverse complement strand
ATCATGGACACAGATATGGCGGAAGAGATGGCGAAATATACACAGTACAATGTATTGCAGCAGGCAGGTATTTCTATATTAGCACAGGCAAATGATATGCCGCAGCAGATATTGCAGCTGTTAAGCTAATCTAAGTAGGAGATTGTAACATTGAAGAAAGATAAAATTCAGGAATTTACTACCCGGATATCGGGAGCAAATAGAACCGGATTGGTTGTTATCTTGTTTGACATGATGGAAGAATATCTGAATGAGGCAAAGGAATTTGCTGCAAATGGCGACTGGAAACGCTATAAAGAAGAAGTTATGAAGGGGCAGGCTTGCTTGAATGAGCTTGCCAGCTCCTTAGATATGCAATATGAGATATCATCTCAGTTAATGGCATTATACGTGGAATGGAACCGTTTATTCATTCATAGTGCTACATCAAAAAATCCAGAATTGCTGGAGGGTATCTATATTGGTCTTGCACATATGCGGGAGGCATTTTGCCAGCTGGCAAAGGAAGATGATTCCCCTGTTCTTATGGGGAATGCGCAGACAGTATATGCCGGACTTACCTATGGCAGAGGCACGTTGAATGAAAATACAGATATTCAGAATGAAAGCAGAGGTTTTTTTGCATAAACCAAAGAATAATAGAAATAATAAAGTTAAGCATCGCAAATAATACTTGCGATGCTTTTTAAATATGTGAATTATCTAGTTGCTTCATTAATGTTAAAAGAAAGTGGTAACGTTTCTGAATTGCCTGCAATTCATATATATAGCAGTCAATCAGATCAACATCAACTACATTTTCAAAGTTGGAATAGGCTGTGTTCATGGCTGCCTGCGTCAGTTTAATGTCATGGATTAGCTCCTTGCGCTTTTTTTCCTTGCTGTTTAACTCATTTTTTTTATGGTTGATTGGAAATTTTAACATACGAGACCTCCTCGTCCATTTTTTGGAAATGTTGCTATAAACAGTGTAAGCAGAAAAATGAGAAATTATACATGTCTATGTAAAGTTAGCTTAAAAATTGTGTAAAATATAAAAAAAGTGGAAATAACATTCAATAACTATTGTGAATATCCACAAAATAATATATAATCAAATCAGTGGTCAGATTGAGAAGGGCGACTGAATAAAGGAAGGGACGTGAAGTAAATGAAGAGAATAGGAATGTTGACAAGTGGTGGGGATTGCCAGGCGCTGAATGCTACCATGCGTGGTGTGGTAAAAGGTTTATATAATCTACTTGGTTCGGATGTGGAGATATATGGCTTTGAGGATGGATATAAGGGACTGATTTACAGTAAGTTCCGTATGCTTACTGCAAGAGATTTTTCGGGCATTCTGACACAGGGGGGGACGATTTTAGGAACATCTAGACAGCCCTTTAAACTTATGCGTACACCAGGGGAAGACGGTGTGGATAAGGTAGAGGCTATGAAGCACACCTATCACAAGTTAAATTTAGACTGCCTTGTTATCTTAGGTGGAAATGGTTCCCAGAAATCAGCTAATATGTTGCATCAGGAAGGTCTGAATGTTGTTTCACTGCCAAAGACAATTGATAACGATATCTGGGGAACGGATATGACATTTGGTTTCCAGAGTGCCGTAAATGTGGCAACACAGGCAATTGACTGTGTGCATACAACAGCTAATTCTCACGGACGTGTGTTTATTGTAGAAATTATGGGACATAAGGTAGGTTCCCTTACCCTTCATGCAGGTATTGCAGGTGGTGCAGACATTATTCTTCTTCCGGAGATACCATATGATATCGATAAAGTAGTGGAAGCTATTGAGAAGCGCTCAAAGGAAGGTAAACGTTTTACTATTCTGGCAGTAGCAGAGGGCGCTATTTCCAAGGAAGATGCGAAGTTATCAAAGAAAGAATACAAGAAGAAATTAGAAGCAAGTCCATATCCATCTGTATCTTATGAGCTGGCAGACCGGATTCGTGAAAAGACAGGCCAGGAAATCAGAATTACCGTACCAGGTCATACACAGAGGGGTGGAGAGCCTTGTCCATATGACAGAGTATTGTCTACCAGATTGGGTGCAGTAGCAGCGGAAATGATTGTGAAAAAAGAATATGGCTACATGGTGTCTGTTCTGAATAATGAAATCAGCAAGACTTCCCTGGAAGTAGTAGCAAGCCAGTTAAAGATGGTAGATCCGGATTCCGAGATTATCAAGCAGGCAAAAACAATTGGAATCAGCTTCGGCGATTGAGATTGATAAAAAAATTAAAATATAGTATAATAACAAGAAGTGTGTATTGCTTCGTGGGATTATGTATTGTGTGAAACCTCATTGATATGAGGTTTTTCACATTCTTATACATTTATACACGTATGGAAATCACAATACTGAAATGTGGAAGGGTAACAGGCTATGTCATATACTGCACTTTATCGTAAATTCCGTCCTGGATGTTTTCAGGATGTGAAAGGACAAGACCATATTGTAACAACATTAAAAAACCAGTTGAAGGCAGATCGTATTGGACACGCGTACCTCTTCTGTGGAACAAGAGGAACAGGTAAGACGTCCATTGCAAAACTATTTGCCAAGGCGGTGAACTGTGAAAATCCCATTGATGGAAGCCCATGTAATGAGTGTGTCACCTGTAAGGCAATTCAGGCAGGAACGTCTATGAATGTCATTGAAATCGATGCGGCGTCTAATAATGGTGTGGATAATATCCGTGAAATTCGTGACGAGGTAGCGTATTCGCCAACAGAAGGAAAATATAAGGTTTATATCATAGATGAGGTGCATATGTTGTCAATAGGTGCCTTTAATGCATTATTAAAGACCTTAGAGGAGCCACCGTCCTATGTTATTTTTATATTGGCAACCACAGAATCACATAAGATTCCGGTCACCATTTTATCCAGATGTCAACGTTATGATTTTAGAAGAATTTCTGTAGAAACTTTGGCTGACAGATTGCGGGAATTGGCAGAGATTGAGCAGATTGATGTGGAAGACAGAGCGCTGACTTACATTGCCAAGGTGGCAGATGGAGGTATGCGTGATGCATTAAGCCTTTTGGATCAATGTATCGCATTTTATCTAGGAGAGAAGTTGACCTATGACAATGTTCTTGATATCTTAGGGGCAGTGGATACAGAAGTTTTTGCAGAGTTTTTAGATAAGATTGCAGACAAGCAGATAACAGACCTTATGAGCATGATTGAAAAATTAGTGATGCAGGGCAGGGAGTTAACCCAGTTTGTCACAGATTTCACATGGTATCTGCGTAATTTAATGCTGATTCAGGCTTCGCCGGATGTGGAGGACAGCTTAGATATGTCCACAGAAGGTATTGCCAGATTAAAGAAATTGTCAGCAAAGTTTGACTATGAGACGGTGATTCGATACATTCATGTATTTTCAGAATTGTCTTCCCAGATGAAATATGCAGTACAGAAGCGTATTCTTTTAGAAATTGCAATTGTAAAGTTGTGTAAGCCTCAGATGGAGAACGCACAGACACCAGAATTACTGTTAGAACGCATAGAGAATATAGAAAAGCAGTTAGAAAATGGTGAATTTACTGTACAGACGAAGCAGGTTGTGGTACAATCACAAAGCGAAGAGCCTGTCATAAGAGCAGAACTTCCAAAGGCGTTGCCGGAGGATTTGAAGCAGGTAGTAGGCCGTTGGCGGGAACTGATTGGCATGGTAGCAAAACCGGGATATTTTTATCTTCAGGATGCAGTGTTAAGCCTGTCGGGCGAGAACAGACTGCTTCTTGTGATGAAGGATAAGACTGGAGCTTCTTATATCAGAAGCGAGAATCATTTGCAGGAACTAATCAATGTAATTGAACAGCAGATAGGAAAACAGATTGCAATTGATGTCAAGGAAGTAGCGGAAGATACTAACATCCGCAATGAATATGTAGATTTAGAAAGTTTCATTCATATGGATATATCTATAGAGGATGATGAATAAATAACAGGAGGTTTTGAGTTATGGCAAAAAGAGGAGGTTTCCCAGGTGGTATGCCTGGTAACATGAATAATTTGATGAAACAGGCACAGAAGATGCAGCGTCAGATGGAAGAAAGCCAGAAGGAATTAGAAGAAAAGGAATTTAGTGCAGCAGCAGGTGGTGGTGCTGTTGAAATTACCATCAATGGTAAGAAGGAAGTTACAAAAGTAACATTAAAAGAAGAAGTTGTAGATCCGGATGACATTGAAATGTTAGAGGATTTGATTATGGCTGCAACTAATGAAGCAATTCGTCAGGTAGAGGAGGCAAGTGCTTCTATTATGTCAAATCTGACTGGCGGCTTAGGTGGAGGTTTCCCATTCTAATGGAAACCTACAGCAGGAATATTAACAAATTGATTGAAGAATTATCCTCATTGCCTGGAATTGGTGGAAAGTCAGCTCAGCGTTTAGCGTTTCATTTGATAAATATGCCTTTAGACCAGGTAGAAAAATTGGCGGATACTATAGTGGAAGCCAAAAAGAACGTTCGGTATTGTGAGGAGTGTTTTACCTTGACAGATGCAGAACGTTGTCCTATTTGCCGCAATGAAAAACGGGATCATAAAACTATTATGGTGGTAGAAAATACAAGAGATTTAGCTGCCTATGAAAAAACAGGAAAATACGAGGGCGTATACCATGTTTTACATGGTGCAATTTCTCCAATGTTGGGAATTGGACCTAATGATATTAAGCTAAAAGAACTTATGAAGCGTTTAGAGGCAGATGTGAATGAAGTTATAGTTGCAACAAATTCCAGTTTGGAAGGTGAGACTACAGCTATGTATATCAGTAAATTAATTAAGCCTACAGGTATTAAAGTCAGCAGGATTGCAAGTGGCGTACCGGTAGGTGGTGATTTGGAATACATAGATGAAGTTACACTGTTGCGTGCATTAGAGGGAAGAATAGAATTATAGTAACGCAATTTATTGTATGAAAACGTAGAGGTTACCATTGGTAACTATAAGGGTACGAAATCGTTACATGGATGCGAATGATAGAGGAAAGGAACATGGCATGAATATCACAAGCTCAGATTTTGGTGTGGCAAATGGAGAACCAGTGAAATTATACACAATGCAAAATAAGAAGGGAATGAAAGTAGAAGTCTTGAATTTCGGAGGCATTATTCGTTCTATATACATTCCAAAGCGGGGAAAATTGGTAGATGTTGTATTGGGATACGAGAACATTGATGGTTATGTTTCAGATGTATTTTGTTTTGGTGCTTTGATTGGGCGTAATGCCAATCGAATAAAGAATGCAACCTTCACGCTGGATGGGGTTTCTTATGAATTAGAGCAGAATGAAAAGGGAAATAATCTGCATTCAAGCCATATGAATGGATACCATAAAAGAATATGGGATGTAGAATGTGATGAGGAAAATAATCGTTTGATTCTTACGTTGGAGAGTCCGGATATGGATCAGGGATTTCCGGGAAATTGTAAAATTAAAGTAGAGTATACACTCGCAGAAGACAATTCTTTGGAAGTGCAATATGAAGCTATCAGCGATAAGAAGACGGTTTTTAATATGACCAATCATATGTATCTCAATTTGAAAGGTCATGATGGTGGTGAGATATATGATCATCAGCTTTTAATAAAATCACCTGCATTTACGGAAATTGCAGAAGACTGTGTGCCAACTGGAAAAATTGTTCAGGTAGCAGGTACACCAATGGATTTTAACAGGCCTCGTAAAGTAGGAGAATTTATTGGTGCAGATGATGAACAGATAAAGCGAGGGAATGGATATGACCATAACTGGGTTCTTGCAAAGGAAACCAGCAGTATTGAAAAGGTAGCAGAGATGTATGAGGACTCTTTGGGTATTCGTTTAGAAGTCTTTACCGATCGACCAGGGATTCAGTTCTACTCCGGTAATGGTCTGAGTTCTATTCCTGGAAAGGATGGAGTTATATATAACCAGTGTGCCGGATTCTGTTTAGAGACCCAGTTTTATCCAAACAGTGTAAATGAATCGTCCTTTCCATCTCCGGTTATTGGAGCTGATACAGTGGTTAGAACTACCACAGTATATAAATTTATATAAGGCCATATTACTTGCATATTTTCCTGATAGCACAGGACAAAAATTTTCAGCCCGCTACGGCTATGTTTTTGTCCTTTTCTCTCAGAAGAATATTCTGTGTAAATGGTATAGTTATTTGGAATACGCTCTAGGAAAATGGTACTAATTGCCGGAAAAGCATTGACGTTTGCTATGAAATGGAATATACTGGCAACAGAAAGAAACAAAGAAAATGTTAAAGGCAAACTTCTTGAAAGGGAAGGACGCAAAGCCGTGAGTCTAAAGCGAGAGCACAATGTGCCCGCCATGATTGTCTGGTTGCCGAATTTTTCGTGAGGGGCCTTTGCATGCGTTTGTTGTGTGTGAAGGTTATTTTTTTAGAATTTCGTGGCAATAGAAAAATTCGGCCTGATAAGTATAGGGAGGTTAAAACTTATGAGGTCTAAAATTGTAAAAGCACTTACAAAGGTAGTAATATTAGGGGGAATGGCACTGGCAATTGCAACAGGCATGCCAGGAAATACGTTGTAGGCAGAAGCTGCAACAACAACGCAGTTGAAAGAGTTCCGTAAAGAATTAAAGACAATGATGTTGACAGGTGATGCTACAGCTCATGATGTTGAGAAGTATAATATGACTTATTCAGAAGCGTATTCTGTATGGAAGGATTTGGTTGCTTCAGATTGCAAGCTTGCATATAACAGTGGATGTCTTTATGAAAGCACAACCAAGAATTCAAGCGGAAAAATTAAGACATATCAGGTCATGGGAATGGATGATGGATACTTAGACCGTTATGAGAATGTATGTAACGCAGTAGATGAGGTGATGGCAAATATTGATGATGATATGACTGATTTGGATAAAGTGCTTTATATCCATGAATATTTGGTTGAAAATGTATATTATAAGAATGAGAATAGCATATCTCATACAGCAGGTGGTCCATTGGGCTTAGGCTATGGTGTATGTCAGGGGTATACAAAAGCAATGCAGCTTCTTTTAGATGAAGTTGGCGTTGAGAATGCATTTGTTAGTAGCACAGCTATGAATCATGGATGGGCATATATTAATCTGGACGGAGAATGGTACCATACTGATGTGTTATGGGATGATTCACGTAAGGGAAGTAATAGTGAATATCAACATAGATTTTTGTTAAAAAATGATAATGAATTCCAAAATGTAAGCACAAATAAACACTATAGCTGGTATAGTGCAAACTGTGATGAAGCATCTACCTCTACAAGATTTTCTAATTGGTTTGTTCATGATGTGGCAGGAACCATGCGTTACTATGAGGGATTTTGGTATTTCCAGCAGGGTAATAATATTATGAAAGCAAAGGTTGATGGTTCAGAGATGAGTACAGTGTTGCAGGCAATAGGTACCGTAACATTAAAGAATCTTGAAGATGGTGTGATTTCCTATACAGTAAGTGGCAAGACTATGACATTTGATTTGGCAGATGCGACAGAAAATAATTATGCACAGGTAGGCTCTGGTGCAGTTACTGATACTGATTGTCCTTCTGAGTGGAGTATAGAAGGTATAGATTGGACAAATGCAGATAACTGGCAGGTAGGTCATTATTCACCATCCACTGGTGCATATGGCAGCTACAAAGGAAGAGTTTGTCTGAAGGAGTTAGTGGAAGTAGAGGTAAAAGAATACAAGATTCAAGTGGCAGAGGAAAATTACCATGTGTTAATCCGT
>JBGVIB010000193.1:0-4967 GCA_045122835.1 Lachnospiraceae bacterium | reverse complement strand
ATCACCGCCCTTAGAACCACTTACAGCTAAATTCCTAGCCTCTGATAGCAAGCTACATCCCCTCTCTCAGCCGGACGGTTTACGCATATGATTAGGCAATCCAGACAGCTTATACTAGGCGTACGGGTAGCCACTATGATTCAGCAATCCCCCCCCACAAACCAGAATTTTGAGACACGCTCTAGTATATAAAAAAAGTGCCTGAGCCTTCGCTCAAGCACCAGTATATTTAGGAAAAATTCCTTCCGCTTTCCTCTTTTTTCTTCCACAAAAGCAACACTGCACATCCCGCCAGAAGCACAATAGTAACCGCAAGTCCGCCTTCTAATCCAAAGTTACCACCATTCCATAATGTTCCTTTTGTCACCACATCCGCTTCTAGCACAGAGCTAGAAACTGATATGCCACTAACACAAATACCATATACATTTCCCTGTACCAGATTCCATACGCTGTGTAATGCACCTACACCCCATATATTTCCTGTTTTTATGAAATACAAGGAAGCGAATACGGCAAACAGGATAAGATTCACAACTGCTAACACACTGATGCCAGCGTTTGACAAATGAAGTACTGCAAACACCACCGCATTACAGATTATAGCAACAATCACAGAGCTTCGTCTGGCAATGGATACCAGCAGATATCCCCTGCACATTACCTCCTCTGCCATTCCTTGTATCATAAATCCCAGGACAAACAAAACAAAGAGACTAATGGAAAATGTAGAAGAAATCTGTAATTTTAAGCTTCCTGTTACCACACAAATCAAAACAGCAACAGAAAACATGACAAATCCTAAAAGACAACCTTTTCCATATTCTTTAAACATGTTCTTCTTTACAAAACCAAGTGTAGTCATCTTTCTCTTTTGAATCAATTTACAAAAGAGACATACAATCAGAATGATGCCTGCATTGGCAAACAACATAGACAGCGTAATAATGTCTGATGACATAATCTGTGCCACCAATACCTCTACCTGAAACACATCTCCCTGCATCATATATTCCATGATACTATCCATCAATTCCGGCTTAGTAAACATGGCAACTACCATTCCCGGCAACATAAAGATACTTTGCACTATTGATGCTACCAGAAATACACCAATAAATATCAGCATTTCAACGATCCACGGAAGCCCTTTTCCACTTCTTTTCGCTTCTTCTAACACTTCTGGTAATTTTAAATTCATTTCTCACTCCTCATTTCTTAAATTATATTTTTGTATTACTCCAATAATACAATAAGTCAATTTCCAACATTTGTCAATAGCCACTTGAGATTGTAGGAAAAATTTTTAAACACACTGTAGTACACTACTCTATCGCCTGCAAATGTTTACAATATAATGCCTGTATTTTTTCATATTCGCCTAATCCCTTCAACACTGCGGTCACTTCCATTCCCTGCTGTTCTAACAGTCTTCTCCAGCTATTTTGATTCTCTCCTATCATATCTTTGCGCACATGAGCACCTGCTAAGAATAGAAAGGGCAATAATGTCACTTTTTTTGTACCTGTATCTGACAGCATTTGAAGAATTACATCTATAGACGGATAAGATTTTACGGTTCCTATATACATATCCTCATAGCCTAGCTCTCTGCATACATTTTGCAGCTCTTCATAGACAACATTTCCAAGCTGACATGTACCATGTCCCATCATCACAATTGCTGTGTGAGGTTGCTTTTTATACAGTTCCCGAAGGGTATGGGAAATATAAAGCATATCTTTTTTATCCCCAATTAACGGCTTTGCAATGACGGTTTCTATAAAATTTTTCTTTTCTTCCTCCACAATCTCCACAAGTTTCTCATATTCTTCACCATATACAAGATAAGTAGGTAAAATCATACAATGTGTGATTTTTTTTGCAGACATTCCCCTTAACGCCTCTGCCACCGATGGCACCTGTCTCCCCCTGCTACTTAATAGCCGCCTCTCTATTGGACTAGAATATGCATGAAATACCTGCCTGTCCGGATACTTTTCCAATATCTTTTTTTCTAATGCAACAATACTTTTTTCTTCTGCATCCTCGCAGGTGGTGCCAATGCTTACCACTAAAATTCCATATTTCTTCATCATGTCTCCTCATATTTGCGAAAGCAATTCAGGCAAGCAGAATACATTGATACTTGACCGCTCTAGAGCGTGTCCCAGATTCATTTCTGCAATCTGCACACTCTGGTAATATATTAACATCCAGGAAATATTAGTCAACTAGTGTATAGAAAACTATTGACGCAATGTGGTATTACCATTAAAATATTTATATTAACGGCAACTAAAGCGGGCTACGCTGAGGCGGTTAAATATGAATGTAATATAATTATTCGTTTTTCTTATGTTGCATCAATATTTAACCGCCTCAATAATAGTAAATTTATAGATATGTGTGGATTTCATTTTACATATCAGAAAGAGGTTATATGAACAAACGAACAACACAAAGAAGACGATTTTTGGCCATTCTTATGCTGTTTTTACTTTGTATAGGAATGACAATGGGAATGGTGGGCTGCCAAAAAGCAGAACCTACGAAGGAGATTGCCTGCGTTGATGACTTAGCAGGAAGCCGGATTGGGGTGCAGTTAGGCACTACAGGTGACTTATATGCTACCGACTATGAAAAAGAACATGCAAATACTACTCTGGAACGCTATAACAAAGGTGCTGATGCTGTTCAGGCATTAAAGCAACATAAAGTGGATTGTGTCATAATTGACGAACAACCTGCCAAAGCTTTCATACAACAAAATCCAGAATTAAAAATTATTGAGGAAACATTTGCATTAGAAGAATATGCTATCTGCTTAAAAAAAGGAAATGATGAATTACGTGAAAAAATCAATTCTGCTTTAGCAAAGTTAAAAACAGACGGCACACTTGACGCTATTATAAAAAATTACACAGGCTCTGATGAAGAAAAAGGAAACTATCCTTACCAGATAAAAGACGTGGAACGTGGCAACGGCACACTTACTGTTGCTACGAATGCTTTATTTCCACCATATGAATATCATGAAAACGGAAAAATCACTGGTCTTGACATGGATATGATACAGGCGGTCTGCGATGAACTAGGTATGGCGTTAAAAATAGAAGATATGGATTTTGATGCCATTATCAATGCTGTACATTCCGGCAAAGCTGATATTGGTGTAGCAGGAATGACTGTAACTGAGGATCGCTTAAAAAATATTGATTTTACGGATTCCTACACTACTTCTACTCAGGTAATTATTGTAAATGCCGGGACTCCACAAGGTAGTGACACTTTTATTGAACAGTTCAAAAACAATTTTATTGAGGATAACCGATACCAATATATCCTGACAGGACTTGGCAACACCTTACTTATCACAATATTTGCGTTGATTGTTGGTACCCTGTTTGGTTTTCTTATTGCTGTTATCCGTACCAGTCATGACAGAAATGGAGGACTTACCATTCTTAATGGACTATGTAAAATTTACGTAACCATTATTCGTGGAACACCTGCGGTAGTGCAGCTCCTTATTATTTACTATGTTATTTTCAGCAGTGTGGATATTAATAAAATTATTGTAGCCGTTATTTCTTTCGGTCTGAATTCTGCTGCATATGTGTCGGAGGTTGTCCGTTCCGGCATCATGGCAGTCGATCAGGGGCAATTTGAAGCAGGAAGAAGTCTGGGATTAACTTACAATCAGACCATGATTTCTATTATTTTGCCACAGGCATTTAAAAATATTCTGCCTGCCCTTTGCAATGAATTTATTAGTCTTTTGAAAGAAACTTCTATCAGTGGTTACATTGGTCTTGTGGACTTGACCAAAGGTGGCGATATCATCCGAAGCACTACCTATGAGGCCTTTATGCCATTAATCGCGGTGGCACTGATTTATCTGGTAATTGTTATGACATTAACAGCAGCTGTAAACAAACTTGAAAGGAGATTACGTAACAATGAGCGCAAATAATATATTAATCGAAGTGAGCAATCTCCGTAAAACCTACGGCGACCATGAGGTATTAAAGGGTATTACCACAACTATTTCCCAGGGTGAAGTGATTGCCATTATTGGCCCTTCCGGCTGCGGTAAATCCACCTTTTTACGCTCCTTAAACAGGTTGGAGGAGCCTACAAATGGCACCATTCTTTTTGAAGGAACTGACATTACTGATAAAAAAACAGATATTAATAAGGTTCGCGAAAAAATTGGCATGGTGTTCCAGCAGTTTAATTTATTTCCTAATATGACTGTGAAACAAAACATCATGCTGGCTCCTGTGAAATTGGGAAAAATGACAAAAGAGGAAGCCTCAAAAAAAGCGGATTCTCTATTACAGCGAATCGGTCTGGCAGACAAGGCAGATGCCTACCCAGCCATGTTATCCGGTGGACAAAAACAGCGTATCGCTATTGTGCGCGCCCTTGCCATGAACCCGGATGTTCTGCTCTTTGACGAGCCAACCTCAGCCCTTGACCCAGAAATGGTGGGTGAGGTTTTAAGTGTTATGAAGGAACTTGCGAAAGAAGGCATGACCATGATTGTAGTTACCCACGAAATGGCATTTGCCAGGGAAGTGGCTAACCGTGTGCTGTTCTTTAATGAGGGTATTATTCAGGAGGAAAATACGCCTGAGGAATTGTTTACGAATCCGAAGAATCAGCGGTTGAAGGAATTTTTATCGAAGGTCCTGTAAGATATTTCAGTAAAAGCATGTAAGTGTATTTGGAGAAATTAGTTTTCTAATGAGCTTGCATGCTTTCTTTATACGCAAAATTCTGGTTTGTGTAATTGATGTATCATATTCGTTACCCGTCCATGAATTGGCGGAAGGGGCTCCTAGGGGCAACTCAGACTTACACTGCAGGAGAGCCGCTTGCTGGCATGGCATATTCCACGCAGACCGAAGCCAACGTTCCGGTGAACTAACTCCCAAGTACGACTAAGACTCTCAGGAAAG
>JBGVIB010000192.1:0-16997 GCA_045122835.1 Lachnospiraceae bacterium | reverse complement strand
GACAATTCACGAGCCGCTTTTAGTGGAGGTGAAATCCACTCCTTAGGGAGACTTAGGCATGAGGGCCACACCCCGAATGTCTTAGTCGGACGAGGCTAATTTATTAGCCTTTAGGAGATTAGTTCACCGGAACGTTGGCCTCGGTCTGCGTGGAAGTTGCTTCGCCTGCAACCGGCGTCCGGGTAGTCACTATGATTCAGCAATTACCCCCACAAACCAGAATTTAACTTCCCCTCTAAATGCGCTTTCCACGCCTCATCCAACGCAGGCGTTTCACCATGCACTGCATCATTTTCCGCTGGGATTCATCCATCTCCTTTACACATTCACTGGCTGCCAGGATACTGTTTTTCAAATCATCTGTCCATTCTGTAATCGTATCCTTTTCTGCTGCTAAGAAGATTCCAAATAAATTATCTACAAATATCTGTCGCTCTTCTTCCTGCAGAGAAGTTATCCATTCATTTAAAATTTTATTCTGCTTTTTCCGCCTTTCGTTCAAGTCCTTTTCGTATACAAATTCCCCATTATGAATAATCCATGAGTACGGATCATGCTGCAACACTCCCACCTGATAAGATGCAATCGTCTGATAATCCTCATGTTCCTCTAACAGCATTCCTATTACAGAAGAATGAGGCACTATCTTGTGTATACGTGATTTTATAACATCGTATTCCGCAGTTTTAAAGGTTTCCATACGGAATCCTGGTCCATCATGGCTATAAATTGCAGTGATTCGCTTCTGAATTGTGGGATCACAGCGCATTGCTGCATATACAGCAAGATTGCCACCTTTAGAATGTCCACCTACCATCAATGGCCCCGGTATCATCTTACCAATTTCATTAAGATACTGCATCGCTTTCTTCTGGGCAGGAACCGGTGCTAAAAATGCCATGTTAAAATCTTCCTTCCAGCCGATAATGTTATCATCAGTCCCACGAAATGCCACATACACTAAGCCATTTTCCAAAAAGAATGTTATCGCACAAAACTGGGATTCTTCCACTTTTCCAATTTTATTTACATAATAATTTGCCCTGGTATTTCGGAACCTGTCACTAACTAATAAGGCCTGATAGTACTCCCGGTTTTTCTTTGCATGATGTATGTCCTGATAATATTCATCCTTATCATAGTAGTCATAAAAATCAAGCAATCCAACATTTCTCTGATTCTTCTCCGGTGGCGGTACAAATCCGGGAAACTGCATGTAGCTTAACTGGGATAAAATCAAAGCATCTGCTTCACAAAACGGCCTGTCCTCAAAAGTCAGATGCCCCATTGTCTTCAGATAACTAATCATATTTTCTACCGGATGCTTCAATCTCTCCTGCATTTCCTCCCGCTTCATACACATTCCTCCTACTTTTCTATCACTTTTTATAATTTACAACATTTCAGTAATTATTTAGAACGTGTACTTCGCAAAGTGTCAGAAGTTATTATGTGATTACCATTTATACTTTATTGTTATTCACTCAATCTTCCTGCTTTTTCTTTGTACAAAATACAAACAAAGCCACACCTGCTGCTAAGGTAAAAATTGCAATAAACTGGGAGGTTGACAACTGGCTAACACTTCCCCGTTCATCATTTCTTAAGAACTCTATCAAAAATCTTCCAATGCTATACAAGATCAAATATAAGCTTGCCACCTGTCCATCTTTCTTTGCCTTATTGGCAAAGATAACTAGTATAATGCAATGCAGAAAATCTGCACCACTAGAAATCAACTGTGTTGGTATCAGCTTCACACCACCTGGCGCATAAGGCGTGTTTTCTGGAAATACCACACCGAAACAGCTGTCTGTTTCCCTACCATAACAACAACCTGCCAAAAAACAACCAATACGTCCAAATCCCTGAGCCAGCGCAATAGATGGCATAACAAGGTCAAAATACTTTAAAAAAGGCAATTTCTTTCGTCTACAATATAACCAGCCTGCTAGAATGCCAACTATAATGCCACCATATACTACAAATCCATCTGCCAACCGATGAAAAATATCTCCACTTGCCATAATGGATTTAAATTCCACAATAAAAAATAACAGCTTGGCTCCTAAAAGACCTCCTACTGCACACCAGATTCCCAAATCAAATATTCTGTCTGCATCTAATCCCTTTTTGCTTGCACGCTTCTCAGCCAGAAAGAAGGCAGCCAGAATACCAATTCCGATTAACAGACCATAGCTATGCACCTTGATGGGTCCAATTTCAAATAAATTTACTCTCATATGTCCTCTCATTCTGCCACTTTTATGGCTTTTTTATTCATAGATCCTCTTTTTGAACATTTACATCATATCATAAAATAATTTAATTTGCATCTATTTCCTCATTTTTCCTTGACACAGATACATTTTTTTAGTATAATCTTAATGTTGAGCGGATGTGGCGGAATTGGCAGACGCGATAGATTTAGGTTCTATTGTCAACCGGCGTGCAGGTTCAAGTCCTGTCATCCGCAGAAAAAAGGTTCTAGTTAATTGCTAGAACCTTTTTTGTTGGCAAATCGTAACTGTTCAGTACCCTCATAGATTACTAATGTCACTATGAATTACATCTATAGTGACATTGGTAACTGCTACGTTTTCATACGGACTGTGCTGAATATTATTCTTCATAATCCATGCACAATCTAATTTCGGTAAATGGTCTTACACATTCATCGGCTACTTTTACATGCTCTGGATGCACCTGGTATGCCTTCAATGCTTCTTCTGATACAAATGTAGTATCCAACATCATATCTGCATTGGATGATGGAAGCATATCAATGTTCACCTTTACCGATACCAGACCGTCAATCTTGCCTGCTAGCCCCTCTAAACCAGCCTTTGCATTCTTTGCGCGCTGTGCTTTTTCTTCTTTTGATAATTCTTCTTTGAATTTCCATAAAATCACATGCTTTACCATAACTTCCTCCTTATTTCAAACAAATGCATGTTTCACCTCCTGTTTACCTTTCAGCTTACAAAAAAAGTGAAACATGTTTGTATTTATCATATTACTGCTAAAACTAAATGTCAACGCTCTAGGAAAACTGCATCTTATAAAGTGATGCGTAAGCACCCTCCTTTTTTAGCAGTTCTTCATGACTTCCTTCTTCCTCCACTCCCTTTTCAGAAAGCACTAAAATGCGTTCTGCATTGCGGATGGTTGATAATCTATGGGCAATCACAAGAGTGGTTCTGTTCTTTGCTAATTTTTCAAGTGATTGCTGTACAATCTTCTCGCTCTCATTATCTAAAGCAGAAGTTGCTTCATCAAAAATCAAAATCGGTGGATTTTTTAAGAATACTCTGGCAATAGAGATGCGCTGCTTCTGTCCACCAGATAATTTCACACCACGCTGACCAATATCGGTATCATATCCATCCGGCAATTCCATAATGAAGTCATGGGCATTTGCTTCCTTCGCAGCAGCAATAATTTCTTCCTCTGTAGCGTCCGGCTTTCCATAACGAATATTATCCATAATGGTTCCCACAAACAAATACACGTCCTGCTGCACAATTCCTATATTAGAACGCAAATCATGGAGTTTCATATTCCGTATGTCCATTCCATCAATACATACGCTACCAGATGACACTTCATAAAATCTCGGTATCAGGCTGCACACCGTTGTCTTACCGGCTCCGGAACTTCCTACAAGTGCAATATATTCACCCTTGTTAATATGAAGATTTACATTCTGAAGTACCGGCTTCGTTGTTTCCTCATATTTGAAATCTACCTGATTAAAATCAATATTTCCTTCTAACCGATTTACACTCACAGCGTCTTCCTTATCTTTGATATCCGGTTCCACATTCATAATTTCAAGAAAACGTTCAAAACCAGAGTATCCATTCTGGAACTGCTCTGTGAAGTTAATTAATTTGCGGACAGGTTCCGTAAAATTATTAATATATAACAAGAATGCAATCAAATCGGCAATTGCCACCGTTCCGTTGGTAAGCAGCATGGTTCCTCCGGTAACTACAACCACAGTAACCAGACTAATCATTGCCCCCAACCCGGAATGATAAATTCCCATGTAACGATAACTATTTTTCTTAGAGGAAAGAAATCTTCCATTTCCTTCCCGAAATTTATCCATCTCAATGTCTTCATTGGCAAATGATTTCACCACACGAATTCCTGATAAATTATCCTCAACCTGACTATTAATATCTGATATTTTATTCCTATTCTCACGAAATGCCTGTTTCATTTTGCGATTCAGCACAAAGGCATACACAAAAATCACTGGAATACAGACAAATGTCAGTAAGGTAAGTGTGGTATTAATATTTATCAGTATCACAAAGGAACCCACAAATTTTATGATAGAAATAATAATATCCTCTGGTCCATGATGCAGAAGTTCTGTAATTTCAAACAGGTCATTGGATATTCTTGACATCAGATGTCCTACTTTGTGATTATCATAAAAGGAAAAGGACAATTTCTGGTAATGAGAAAAAATCTCATTTCTCATATTGTACTCAATCTTTGCTCCCATCACATGACCGTGATATGCAATAAAATAATTGCTGTAACATTCAATTAAAACCAGTCCAATCATGACAAATGCCAGCTTCCATACCATATCTAATGGATTTTCCCTGTAGATAATATCTGATGTGATATAACGCACAATCAGTGGTATTACCAAGGTCACTGCGGCACCTAAAAAAGCAAAAAATAAATCTGCAAAAAGTATACCTTTAAACGGCTTGTAATAGGATAACAGCCGCTTCCACTTGTTTTCTGCCATATATGTTTCTCCCTTGTTTTCTTTTTTCTGATTAGTATACGCTTTTTATTTTGTTTCTTCAACTGCTTTTTCTATTTTTTGAACCATCCTATTTTTTCCAGCATATATTATAGCAGAGGGATTTTATGGTAATGTAATTATTCTACAATTACAACAACAGAGAGGAGTTATGTATATGTATATTTTGATCGGAATCATATTAATTCTTGCCTTCTGCCTGTTTAATCGGCAGCGAAAGAAGAAGATATGCCAAAAATTATGCTCCATGAACTACTATGATAAATGCTCCCTGCTCAGTGAATTGATTGAGCCCTTTGGATACTGTTATATTCCATCACAGGATATTTTCTCTACCTCCATTGATGCCTGGCAGCGTGAATTTGGTTATACTGCTTTGTTTGACCGGTATGCACCCCTTTTCGATATGGTATTTGACTGCCAGCCTGTGTATTTTGATTATGACAACCACACCTGGCTTATTGAGTTCTGGAAGGGACAATATGGCATTAACACAGGCTGTGAAGTTGGCATTTACAAGGCTGATTCTGTTATTGCTTCCATACAGAGAAATACAACTTTATTTCGCAGTGTGGACGACAATGAGATGCTACCGATGGCTATGGACTTATACTCCAAAGATACGCATCTTGTGCATCTTTCGAAACGCCATTGGTGGCTTACAATTTTTGATGTAGGAAAATTCAGTGAACCTAAGGATTTATCTATAAAAATCCATTTAACTTTTCCTAATAAAGAAATGCTCCGGGCTTTCGTAAAAGCATTGCAGGAAGAATACGATAACCAGACAAACCTCTGTAACTGTGGTCTGCAGGTTAGCTTTCTATATCAAGCCAGCTCTATTGGTAACCATTCATGTTTACGAAAACTGCTATGCAAAAAAGCACAACTACAAAACCGCCTTTTTTGTCACCTATTTTTGTGGATTACAAGACCTTTTGAACATTCCCTTGATCGTGTGCTATGTTTATATTTTTACCTGCCATTTGCGTTCCGTCGCATTATGAAAAATAAAAAACACCAAAGATGTTTAAAAAAATGTCATAGAAAATGTGGTAAATCTTTATGAGGGACAGATATGAAATACGGCTGCACGACAGCTTTAAACATGCGCCGGTTATACCTTTTTATCCAAATTCCAAAATTATTTTATTTAGTGATTGTCACCGGGGAACAGGCACTGCAAACGATAATTTGTTGAAGAACCAACACTTATATTATGCTGCGTTGAAGCACTATTATGATAATGATTTTATCTATATTGAATTAGGGGATGGCGATGAATTATGGGAAAATAGAAGTTTTTCTGCCATTCGTGAGATTCATGCTGATATTTTCAACCTGCTCTCCTGTTTCCAAAAATGCAACCGTCTTCATATGATATATGGAAATCATGATTATGAACTGAAAAACAATAAGGAATTTGTTCATTGTCAGGGAATTATTTTGAAGGAATGTCAATCGAAATTTGAATTATATCTGACCCACGGAAATCAGGTTGATTTTCTAAATTCTGTCCTCTGGCGGCTTTCCCGTTTTCTTGTGCGGTATGTCTGGAAGCCACTGGAACAGTGCGGTGTACTTGACCCTACCAGTGCTGCTAAAAACTACAAAATCAAGGCCAAAAGTGAACAACGACTCAGCCAGTGGGCTGTTAAAAATAATCATTACCTTGTAACTGGTCACACTCACCGCCCAATGCTCGGGAGTAAAGATACTAAGTATTTTAATACTGGAAGTTGTGTACATCCTAGCGGAATTACATGCATTGAGGTGGTGAATAAAAGTATTGCTCTTGTTAAATGGTCCATGGAAACCAAGAATGACCGTACTCTTTATGTTGCCAGAACGGTGCTGGCTGGGCCGGTGATGTTTGAGGATTTGTAGATGATACTTTTGAACAATTCTGGTTTGTGTAATTGTTGTATCATATTCGTTACCCGTCCGGCTGAGGGCTGGGCAGCAGATTGGCAACATCGGCAGGGCTCCAAGATGTTAAGTGGTTCTAAAGGGTGGTGATTTGTGCGGAAAACGAAGCCCAAAAAGTTGCTGTAAACGCATCCTTTTTGGGCTTTCGCACAAATCCCTCATCTTTAAGAACCACTAAACATCTTTCCGAACAGCCTCTGTTACCAATCTGCTGCCCAGCCCTCAGCCTACTATGACAAAAACACTCCCACAATTTATCTAATAGCTAACAGGTATTTTTTTATATATAAACTTATAGCATCCTCCCAACAATACAATGGCCCATATTAACAGTATCACTTCGATAATATATATATTACTCAACAATCCCACCTGGTAGAATGCAGCTATTAAATCTATAGATGCATGCATTAATATAGCCATCGGATATAGCCATATTTTTCCCCTTTCATGTGCAGCTCTAAACATTACAATGGAGCACGCAACATGAATCATGACAGCACTTACCCGCTCTATTACACTTACAATTACATATGAATAAGTAACTTGGGATATTGTAGAAGGAAGTGCTTTGATTGCTTCTACCTGCTCTGGATTCGTATTTGCAACCTGAGCAACTATTTCATTAAATTGTCCCGTATTAATCATTAATCCATATGCAAAATAGGAAATACCAACTCCCACCAAAATAAACATTGCCTCAAATCCGCCATGACCGATTCCATAAGTTAGTGCTGTTAATCGGCCTTTATTCTTTTTCAAAAGTACCTTATAAGCAACCAGTCTTCCTGTCTCTTCAAAAACACCGGCTAACAGAGCTCCAATTACTGAATACAGATAAACATTAGATACTACAACCTTTCCGATGCTATTATTTGGCTGCAAAAGAATCAGTTTTGGAAATGATTCCAATATTATCGCAAAGACAAAGAACGTCGCTGCACCGATTAAAACGGTTTTTATTGGTTGCTTCGTCTTCTTTTTCCACACAATAACAAGAATAATCGGTAAAACTATACCACAAATAACCATCAACATACAATTTATTAGATTCATATTACTAATCATAAATTAAACACCTCCATTACCTTTCATTACAATACACCACACTTCTCAACAATCTCAAACAGAACCATAGTTAGTCCAACTGAATCATAATCACCAGATACTCCCCTTGCTTATGGGCAGTAATCTGTCCCTGCATATCTGTAATTAATTTTTTTGCAATAGTAAGCCCTAATCCCATAGAACCATTGGAGCGATTTTTCGCTACAGTAAAAAAACGGTCGAACAACTTCTCCACATCAATACTGTCGATAGATTCGGTTTTGTTCTGAATAATAATCATCTTCCCCTGCTGCTTAAGAATAACCTTCTCATGGGCATATTTCAATGCATTGGAGATAATGTTTACCATAACACGCCGCAAGGCTTCCCGGTCTATCCTGGCATAAACCGGTTCCTCCTCCAGGGAAAGCTCCAATTCTAACTGTTTTTCCTCGAAATCACTGTAAAACATAAGTATGGATTCTTCCAAAATAGAAGTAATATTTTCCTGCTGGATATTGTATTCCTGCTGCTCCATCACAAGAGAATAGGAGAACAACTGCTCCACCAGCTCTTTCAAAAACTGTGCTCTTGATAATATCACTGTGGTATACTCTTTTTGCTTCTCATTTAGAGGTTCTTTATCCAACAGCTTGGCATATCCGATCATGGAAGTCACAGGGGTCCGCAAATCATGGGATACATTTGCTATTACGTTTTTGATTTCCCCTTCCTCATGAAGTAATCTACGTTTTAACTCTGTAGACTCTAAAAGCACACTGTTAAATTCATTCATGACTGCACACACATCCGAATCCATAGAAGCGCTGTACAGTACCATATTTGTGTTCTGACTTCGTATATATTCACACTGTCTCTTTGCCTTTTTCAAATCACGTTTCAACATTATGTACTGAAACAATATAATCAAAAATGCAATCCCGAAAGCCACTGCAACACCCATTATCAGATAATATTTCATTTACTTCAAATCCTTTTTCTTCATATAGAAAATTCCTATAGCAGAAAGAACTACAAAATACAACAGTGAACTTCCTACTATCACACCAATCTTATCCTGCCAGATTCCATTAATCAGACATTCCATCTGTGCCAATGGATTACAATCCAGCAATAATGCAACTATTTTATTGTCCTGTGCCACTTCTCCAACTCCTGAAATTCCTAAGAGCAGGAAGGAAACCACAATATACAAGACACATCCGTACACCTTCATGATATGCATCAATAAATGTGCAATGCTGATAAACACTTCATACACCATCACTCCCAAGACAATAATTGTCAAAAGTTCTCTCACTGCCTTATCGTCAAAGGGTTCTCCATAACCAAATAAAAGACAACCAATTCCTAAATTTCCTAACATATTGATAAGCAACATGGCAGCACCAAAAATCAATGCACTTACCCAGGAAGCCATAAAAACCGTAGTTCTGCTATAGCCACAAATAATTTTATTGCGGATGGTTCCATTGCTATAATCTCTTGCCAACATAAGAATCAGCAAAATCGGTATCAACATTCCCATATTATTCATTGGAGAAAGTGCATTCAACAACATGGTTTTTCCTGATGCAAACATTCCTAAAGCCTCAGCATCCACGCCTGTCAAAAGTCCTAACATTTGAAATGTAGCAGCACTTGCAAATACCATCACAATACTTACTGCCAGGCAAACGTAGAGCAGAATATCCTTCCTCATTCGATACAAATTCACTCTCAGTAAATTAGTCATGTGCTTCTCCTCCTGTTCCCTGACCACCCATCAAATTCAGATAAAATTCTTCAATGCTTTCATTTCTGGTATTGATCTGTAAAATTTTGATTCCGGCTTCGCCGACTGCCTGCACCACTTTTGTCACATCCACATCATCATATATCCGTACCACATTTCCATCTAACACCTTAAAGTTATGAATCTGCAATGTATTTTCTAAAGTCTGAGCCATTTTCTCTACACTATCCAATTCAAGCTGCAGACATTTCCTGCAATGTTCTTCTAACTCTTCTTTCGTCAGCTGTTTGATTAACTGGCCTTTGTGAAGAAAACCATATTTGGTTGCCATTCGTGATAATTCCTCTAAAATATGGCTGGAAATCAAAAATGTAATATGATTTTCCTGATTCAATCGCAAGATCAATTCACGAATTTCTACGATTCCCTTTGGGTCTAATCCATTCATTGGCTCATCTAAAATAATAAAATCCGGATGGCCAAGCAACGCAATGGCCAGTCCCAAACGTTGGCGCATACCCAGCGAAAAGTTCTTTACTTTCTTTTTACTGTTTCTTACTTCGCCAAGTCCTGTTAATTCCAGAACTTCATCAATATAGTTTAAATCCGTTAAGCCTAACAGCTTTGCCTGCATACGAAGATTATCATATGCCGTCATATTCATGGCAATGGATGGTGTTTCGACCACTGCTGATATGCGCCGTCTCACTTCTGCCATTTTTTTTGTATCGGTATTTTCCACACCAAACAGGGTAAATGTTCCCTTTGTGGGCTCTGCAAGGCCTGTAATCATGCGGATAATGGTAGTTTTTCCGGCACCATTTTCCCCTACAAAACCATAAATATCTCCTTGTTCTATCTGCATATTGACGTCTTTTACCGCAAATTGAGTTTTGTATTTTTTCTCAATTCCATTGGTTTGCAATATGATTTCCATCACACATTCCTCCCATTGATATTCTCAAATCTTACTTTTGTTCTTCCACAGCAATTCCAAGTTTTTTACACAATTTTCTATATACTTTTTAAATCCACTCTGTTATTGTTTCGATAAAGGCATCCTGTGATAACAATAAGTACTATACATATCACTGCATTTGCTATATTTACGTACTTCATCGGCAACAAAAGCACTACTACCATAATAAACAGTGCCACCAGAAGGCCTCCCATACCGCCAATCATTGCAGATGCACTTTGCTTCACAACTGCAGTTTCACTTTCCCAGTCAAATTTTGGTAATTTTAAATTTACTGTAATTCCAAAAACACTAGCAAAAACAATTACAATGGCCGGTATCAAAATAAACCAGAATCTTTCTGCCACAGTTATATTCTGCGTAACCATAATAATAAGTTCAGACACAATATAAAATGGTGCCAATAAACATATGTTAAAAACAATTTTTCCATCTAATATGTTTTTTGTAGTCAATGGCAAGCTTTTTATTATCCACCACTCTTTCCCTTCAATAGAAACAGCAACCGACGCTGCTGTCATTGTACAAAAAATTCCCGCAACAGCAAAGGGAAGGGCAGCATTTACATTGATAGATATAGGCATCTGTACCATTATGGAATCCATATCCACAAATAAAATACCTATACTAAATGCAGTTCCTAAGATGGGACCTATAATGGTATTGGTTACATAAACGCCTGATGAAAAATAACGCTTTGCCTCACGAAGTACAAGAGCTTTCAAGAGGGAATTTTTTTGAAGTTTTTCCATCTTGTAATCATGCTTTGTCACCGTACTGTAAAGATTGCGGCAAATACTGTGATAATTCCCAGATACAACCACTGCAATGGTAGCAAATGGCACAATAGATACAACCACACAAAATAATAATCTTATATAATTTCCTTGAACAATGCCATTTCCAAGAAGAATAGCTAGTGGGTAGATTTTGCCCAAAGCAGCAGAAACCATCTCATTCATGTTCTTTATCATTTCCGGTGTGAATTCGTCACTCTTCCCTGAAAAGACTGATGTCAACGCCAGCACTCCAATTACAATCAACACGGAAAGCCCTGCTTCCACCAGCGATTTATGTTTCATTCGAGATGAAATTCCTGTAATAAGCGCACCAATTCCTATTGCAATTGCCACGGGAATGAATGGTACCACAAATATGCTTATCACCCCAATAATATACGAACTAATTGCCGACACTGTAAGTACTCCATATACAACCAGTCCCGGCACCATTATCACCATGGAAACTCCAACATTTTCTACGTACAACCGGGTAAATCGGCTCATTACCACTGCCAGGTCAGACAATGGCAGAGATGAAATCATGTCGTACCCCTTATTTCTAAAAATAATGCCACTTGCTTTAAAAATGCTGAACACCAATATAAAAACACTTGCAATTGCTGTAAGGTATGCAGGTACAATGTCTGATGCACCTAACTGAATAAGTCCATAACTCATTGCTCCCATGTAAAACATGATAAATGCTACTATTGCCCCCACAATACATGCCATAGCAATTTTTTTCTTCTTTTCATTCCGATCCTTGGTATACTTTAAAACATTTAGTCCATAGAGATTGCAAAGCTCAAGTTTAATTAAGGTTTTCATTTGTTCCATCGCCAAGCACCTCCATAAAAATGTCTTCTAAGGATTCACCATTTTTAACAAATTCACTCATCTTTCCGCTTGCAATCATCCTGCCATCCTTAATGATAGCCACTTTGTTGCAAAGCTTTTCTGCCACATCCAGTACATGGGTTGAAAAGAAAATCGCTCCACCTTTGTCACAAACTTCTCTCATAATCCCCTTAAGAATCACCGCTGCTTTTGGGTCAAGTCCTACAAACGGCTCATCCAAAATCAAAAGCTTTGGCTGATGAACAAGTGCTGAAATGATAGCCAGCTTCTGCTTCATACCATGAGAGTAGCTAGAAATCAAGTCTCCCAGAGATGATGTGAGCTCAAATGCTCCTGCATATTTTTCAATACGTTTCTCACGTTCAGCAGCTGATACTTCAAATACATCTGCTATAAAATTCAAATACTGTATCCCCGTCAAATACTCATACAAATCCGGATTATCAGGAATATACGCAAAGCTGCGTTTACACTTTATAGGATTTTCCTGAAGGTTCGTACCATCAATAGTAATTTCACCTTTATCAAAGCCATGAATACCTGTAATGCACTTTAAAGTAGTGGTCTTGCCGGCACCATTATGTCCAATAAAAGCATAGATATCACCTTTTTCCACATGAATAGTGATGTCTGTAACTCCCTTGCTGCTTCCTTTATACTGTTTTGTCAAATGATTGATTTGCAACATATCTTTATCCACCTGCGCTTTCTCTCTTAACACTGCTTTTACACATAGAATCGTTTGTCTGGCATGCGTTTTTTGTAACCTGTAACTATCCAGTATCCTCATAGGTTGCCATTGCCAATATGAATTACATTTTATCTATACTGAATAATTACCACGCTTTTATGATATCAATGGCACATTAACTTTCCGATAAGAAAACGATAAGATTTCGTAAAGATTGTTCCTGTTGCAGCTATTCATTCCCCTGATAGCCGAGCTCTCGCCTATTTTACCAGTCGAAACCCAATTCCCCACACTGTTTCTATCACTTTTTGGTCTGTGTATTGACTTATCTTAGTCCGTAAATTAGAAATATGAACTTTTACACTATCCTCATTGCCAATTGCCTGATAATCCCAGACTTGTTCAAATATCTGCCCCTTAGAAAATACCTGATTGGGATGCTTCATCATCAACAACAAAATATCATACTCCATTCTGGTAAGCTTTACTTCTTCTTTTCCTACCAGTACCTGTCTGCTGTCCTCATCCACACGCAATTCCCCAACTGTTAAAAATTCTTCCTTCTGAACACAACTACGCAGCTGCACCTCCACCCTCGCCAACAACTCATCATTATCAAAAGGTTTTGTGATATAATCATCTGCGCCATTTAGCAGATTTGCAATCTTTGCTTCTTTTCCATCTTTCGCACTAATTACAATAACCTTTGCTTTGCCCCGTATCTGTTCTAGCACTTCCTCGCCGCTAATGCCAGGCAACATTAAATCAAGCAAAACCAAGTGGATTTCCTGTCTTTCAAACTGCAGCAAAGCTTCTGTTCCGGAATAAGAACGCACTATCTGGTACTTGTCCTGCAATAAGGTTTCAATCAGATTTCCTATATAAATATCATCCTCAACTACTAAAATTGTCATTTTCCTGCTCCATTTTGTTCTCTTTACTTATTTATACCTAATACAACGCTTATAAATCGTCATGACTTAAATTCTTATCATATAACACTACAGACAATTCCTCACCTTATTCCGAAGATATACTAATATTTGCGCAAAATATCAATGGTATGTGCACCTGCACCCACCAAATCCTGTCGTTCGCAGGTAGACAAATGATATTTTATAAACACCTCAAAGGTCTCCTCATCCATAGCATTTAAAATCGGGCGCATATAATTAGCCGGTCCATCTGCAGAAATCAGTTTAATCCGCTCTAAGCCAGCCGCCTCTGACAATGCTTTGATATCTTCCACCCTTACATAATCATACAGATGCTTCGGTTCTGATTTTGTATGAAAATCCTCTGTAAGACGATTCTCCTGCAAGCATGCTTTAATATTATTTTCTTTGAAAGCATAGGTTAATACGCTGTATTCGTTCATACAATACGCTACTAAAATTACGCCACCTGTTTTTGTAACCTTTTTGGCTTCCTGTAAGGCTTTCAATTTATCTTCAAAGGTATACAAATGATACATAGGGCCAAAAATCAGCGTCACATCAAAATATTCTT
This sequence comes from Lachnospiraceae bacterium, assembly GCA_045122835.1. GTDB lineage: Bacteria > Bacillota > Clostridia > Lachnospirales > Lachnospiraceae > JBGVMW01. Next base: position 2,654 of record JBGVIB010000192.1, on the reverse strand, counting down.
TTGGCAATTTTTTTGATAAGGTCAAGGCATTCCCTTGTCTTGCCTTTACGGTGCTTCCCTTGGATTTTAAAATACCTAAATTATATTTCACCAATTCAATGGCTGTAACGTCATATCCTTCATTTGCCAGTGCAACAGAATACCGTCCTGTTCCTGCTCCCACATCTAAAATTCTGGCATTCTTGTTATCCTTTAGATATTCATGTATATATTTCATGGAGGTGATAAATTCCACCTGTCCATGTCTAGTTGTCAATCTTCGTTCTTCGTTAAATTTATTATAATATTCTTCTAATTCAGTCATAGTTATATTCTTTCTTAGTAACTATTCAGTACCCTCATAGGTTACCAATGTTATTATGAATTGCATTCATAATAACAGGCCAAAATCCATGCAGAATCACCTACGGTGATGGATTTTGGCATGCTGCCACTACGTTTTCATACGGACTGTGCTGTTCTGAATAGTTCCCTTTCTTACTTATTTTCTATACACTTTACATAATCCGATCCAATGTATATCTTATCACCATCCACTAATATAGGGCGTTTTACCAACATTCCATCAGTTGCTAACAACTGCAGCTGCTCCTCCTCAGACATATCCTTTAGCTTGTCCTTTAAATTCATGGATTTGTACACCAGTCCACTGGTGTTAAAAAATTTCTTAAGTGGTAATCCACTAGCCTGATGCCAGCTTCTTAATTCACTGTAGGTCGGTGGTTTTTCCTTGATGTCTCTTTCTTCCAATGAAATATTTTGTTCCTCTAACCATTTTTTCGCTTTCTTACATGTAGTGCATTTTGGATAATGTATAAATAACATAATATTCTCCCTTTTTTATTATTTTTGTAATGGCAATTGTGCTATTGTTACTGTACACTATTATACGATAAACATCCCCATGGCTCAACACGAATTTTTTATCCCAATGCTACATTTATTATGTCTATGATATATTAGCTTTTCTGGCACATCCTTTATACAGCTTTTTTTCTAATCGATACCTTACCATGGTTTCTTCACAAATATCTTCTATTTCAAAGTTTCCAAAAAAATATCTGATGTCTTTCTCATCAAAAAACCTTTTATATCTGCCATCAGATGTCAAATAAAGGTGTGGCTCCATTTCCTGCCCCTGTCCTGCCCCATGATTGATATCGTGAATAGAATTCACACGAAACAGCAGGCACCCACACGGTCGCAATACCCTCTCTATTTCACTTACAATCCTCTTCGTATCTTCTTTTAAAAAATAATGCAGACACAAGTCAGCAACTATCACATCAAAGCTTTCTGATTTAAATGGCAGCCCATCTAACATATTGAAGCAGTGTGCCTCTGTAACTTCCGGAAATTTTTCTATTATACCGTTAATTGCATTTTGGGATTGATCACAAGGGATTACCTGTTTTCCATACTTTATCAAATATAAGGTATCATTCCCGCTTCCACATCCTAAATCTAAAATTGGATTTTGGGTTTTGTTAATTTTCTCAATATATACATCCAGCCAGTTATCATAAATAATTGCTTCCTGGTTATTGTTCCGGTAATAATTCTCCCAGTACATTAAGGAATTTTGTATTTCCTGATTCATTCATGCATCCTCCCATTCTGTTTCCCTCATACAAACAGCGGCGAAAGCATCTTTTGCTTCCGCCGCGTTTCTGTACTATAGCCATAAACACACTGTATTTATGATTATAACTTTTAATATTAAATTTGCAAATATTAATTAGTAAACGTGTTTAATTGTTAAACACCCTTAACTGTTGCCTTTGTACCAATTCCTTTTGCCTTTAATATCTTCTTGTATGCACTCAGCCTGCTCTTTGGAACTTTGATAGTTGCCTTTGAATAAATACCCTTAAATGCCTTGCTTCCCACTTTTGAACTGGTCAGCTTGGTTGTCTTAATGGTAATCGTCTTCAGTTTACTACAACCATAAAATGCCTTTGATCCAATCTTTGTTACCTTAGCAGGTATTGTAATCTTTGTCAGCTTAGTACACTTATAAAATGCCTTTGATCCAATTGTTTTTACATTTGAAGACATTGTAACACTTGTCAGACTAGTACATTTATAAAATGCCTGCGAACCAATTGTTGTTACATTTGATAAACCAGATACAACTTGTAACTTCTTACAACCATAGAATGCATTGGAACTAATTGCCTTTACATTCTTTCCAATCACAATAGATTTCACATTCTGGTTGTTCTTAAATGCACCATCTGCAATAGAAGTTACCTTATATTGCTTGCCGTTAATGTTTACAACATCTGGTACTACTATCAATTCACTTTTTGCACCAGAGACAATATATTCTACTGTTTTACTACTTGAGCTGTTCTTTGTGATACGGAACGTAGCCTTTGAAGCAGAATCCGTCACTCTGTCACCTGTCTGTACCTTTACATCACTTGTTGTTACCGATACTGTTGTATTTGTTGTTACAACTGATGGTTTCAATGTTGGTTGTGGTGTTTGTACTGGTGTTGGTGTTGCCGGTGCTGTTGGTGCCGGCGCTGTTGGTGTCGGCGTTGGTGTTGCCGGTGCTGTTGGCGTCGGTGTTGGCGTCGGTGTTGGTGTTGCCGGCGCTGTTGGCGTCGGCGTTGGTGTTGCCGGCGCTGTTGGTGTCGGCGTTGGTG
>JBGVIB010000191.1:0-3412 GCA_045122835.1 Lachnospiraceae bacterium | reverse complement strand
CTCCTACAACACCACCTTCCACCGTGGCATTGACGGTATTCCGCTGGAACGTTATGAGGCCACAAAGGAACATCCCAGAAAGCCTCTATCCCGTGAATGGCTGGATGACTGTTTTTATAACCGCATTACCCGCAAAGTCCGCAAGGATTCCACCATTACCATTGACACCATCTGCTATGATGTTCCCATGCAGTTCATTTCTGCAAAGGTGAATATCCGCTATCTTCCTGATGACATGAACTCTGCCTACATCCTGTATGATGATAAAAAGTTCCCTATCCGCAGAACAGACCGTATTGATAACTGTCATACAAAGCGTAACAATCTTCCGGCAATCGATTACTCAAGGGCAGGAGGTGGAAACTAATGTATAACTCCTACTATGGACTATCCTTCAATCCTTTTGATAAACAGCAGTTGAAGGAAAAAGACCACTTCGTCTCCCACGACTTTACCGAAATGACAAACCGCCTGAACTATCTAAAAGACATCCGGGGTATCGGTGTTTTTACTGCCAGACCCGGCATGGGCAAATCCTTCTGCTTAAGATGCTTTGCCTCCAGTTTAAATCCCAGCCTTTTTCACATGGAGTACATCTGTCTGTCCACAATCAGTGTCGCAGATTTTTACAAACAGCTCTGTGCCATTCTCGGTGTCTCCGACAAAGGAGGGAAGACCGGTATGTTCCGTGCCATTCAGGAACAGATTTATTACCTGTACAAGGAGAAGCGCCAGCCCCTGCTTCTTGCAATTGATGAGGCGCAGTATCTGGGAACCGGCATTCTGAATGATATCAAGATGCTCATGAATTACGGTTACGATTCAGTGAACTGTTTCACCCTGATTCTGTGCGGGGAATCCCACCTAAATGACACACTGCGCAAACCGGTTCATGAAGCCCTGCGCCAGCGCATCACCGTTCATTACAACTATGCTGGCTTATCCGATGACGAAGTTTCGAAGTATATACTGCATAAATTCCAGTTGGCAGGAGCTTCCTCGTCTATCATTGATACCGCAGCTCTCTCTGCCGTGCATAGTTTTACACAGGGCAATCCCCGTCTGATTGATAACCTTATGACAGATGCCCTGACCATCGGTTCACAGCAAGACCGGAAAGTGATTGATGCCGAAACCATCCGCGCTGCGGTTGATAACCAGGGACTTTACTGATGAAGTTTTCAAAGTTCAATTTACCAAGGCTGTGACTGTTGTCATGGCCTTATTTCAAAAGCAGGAAACCTGCCTTTCAAACAAAGCTACGACAATGTGCGGTTGCTCCGCCCACAGTCTGCGGTTACCTACAGAACTGTGCAGTCGGGGAGGCAAAAACACCGAAAATAAAGTGCTGTTTGCGCCTCCCACAATATGCCGTCTGACATCCAGAATCCAATCATTTCCATCAATTTCCATAAGTGTCGTAGGAATATTAAGGACTTTAACCCTGACTCCATTTGCTTTAAAATACTCCAATTCTTCCTTAATCATCCTTTTATCTCTGCCTAATCTGTCCAGTTCCTTTACCACTAAAGTATCGCCTTTACGGAGTATATTCTCTTTTAAGGATAAATACCCCTTCCTGTTAAAATCTTTTCCCGACTGCATATCAACAATGATATCCCTCTCAGGAACTCCATACTCCACCAGAGCCTCTAATTGTCTGTCAGTATTCTGATGAGAAGTAGAAACTCTTGCATAACCAAAAACCTTGTTTTCCATAGAATCAACACCTCTTTCATATTTTGTTTGAATTTAGACCGTAAACGTATATAAATCTTGCGAACGTTTGTATAAGACTGCTTTACACATATATGAACCTTTCGAGTGCCTTATACTGCATAGTTCGTCATCCCATGGTTTTGCGAACCTTATGAATAAATAACACCAAGTTGCACTATTCGGACGCATATTCAGGATTTCAAAAGCTGACACCATAATTCGCCCTGTGTGACCTTCTTATGAACATAAGCAAGGTAATTCCATATAATACACGAATCACCCCTAAAAGTGCCACGTAGAGCCAAATGTGCTTTTTATGGACTATTACGAACGAGTTGTGTTGTACTATACCTCCTGCAAATAATATTGGGAAGTGTGTATCATTGCCAAAAATAGATGGCAACCTTTAGTAGTTATGCTTTAAAACAAAAAAGCTCCCAACCCTAAACGGTTAGAAGCTTAATAAGATTATTCTTCCTTCATATTATCAAGAGCATATTGTACACACTGCTGAATGACAGCATTAAAAGATAAATCATTCTTTGTTGCTAACTCCTGAACTCTTTCTATCATTTCAAGCGGAAGTCTAACAGTTTTATTTTCACAACCTTTGGCACCCTTCTTGATTTCAAACATATAATTCCTCCTGTCATTAAAAATATTATATGCTTAGAAACATCATAATAATATATGCAATGTATATTCATTTTTATATGCATTTTTAAATCTATTATATAAGTAAAAAAATAATTGCATAATCTGATTTATACTGATATAATGGACAAGGTATGTAATTTTCAAAAGGAATAACAAATCAAACCTATAACAACAAAAGACTTAGTCTCAAGGAGGACGACAATTATGAAGAAGAAAATTTTGGTAACAATCGTAGGAATGACATTGGCATTTGTAATGTTAACGGCTTGTGGTTCTGAGGGAAAAGATACAACTACAGCAGACACAGAAGTATCTACCCAAACAACAGATGAAAATGAATCTGAAGCCAAAGATACATCCGACAGTGCCGAAGAAGTAACTGAAAGTACGGATAACAGTGCATCAGAAGAATTTTACACTCGTAATAATTTATCTAACTTTGCAGATATGATTTCCATAGCTACTTATAATGAAGAAAAAGGCTATAAAAGTGCTGACGGAAAATGTATTTGGAATGTGTTTAATTACGGGATTTTATCCAAAGCGGTTGAGGATTTATTTTACAATAATTATGAATATATATCTGATGGCTATAATCCATCTGTTGAATATGTGGAAGTCGATGGTGAACAGTGGTATGAGTTAACTTTCGATATTGATGCATTCATCAATAAAGTTGGTGGAAAGGATTATTTTGAAGAAAATTTTACAAAATATAACTACAGAGAAGAAGATAAAGATGGTGATGGTCTGAATGACTATGACACAATGAAATACGATGAGAATGGAAAATTCATAGTATTAGTATCAACAGATTTTACAAAGTTGAAATACAAGGATGTAACATTTACAGAACAGTCAAGTACAGTAGAGTAACACACAAAAACGGAGTAGGTGAGGCTGTAAATTTTTCTGTGTCTTTGAGATTAAAAAGACCTTTTGATTTGAATTAGATATGTAGGTTTTCATGTCGATTTAGATTGTCGAATCAATGTCGAACTTTATTTCTAATAATAGTATTGCCTCTTTCTTCTGG
>JBGVIB010000190.1:0-9813 GCA_045122835.1 Lachnospiraceae bacterium | reverse complement strand
TTAAAAGAATTAGGTTGGACTGAATCAAGTACCATGGTTGAGCAGCCAGCATAATTTATAAATTTTGAAAACTTAAATTTGTTATAGGTGAAGTGCGCCCTTTTTTGGGCTACACGGAACTTTAGGTTTCATAGAAAAATGAAAATAATACTAGGAGGCACAGAGATGTTGACACAGTTTTCAAGAACGGAATTATTGCTTGGTAAAGAGGCAATGGATAAGTTATCCGGTTCAAGAGTTGCAATTTTCGGTGTTGGCGGTGTAGGAGGATATGTATGTGAGGCACTTGTACGCAGTGGAGTGGGTGCATTCGATTTGATTGATGATGATAAAGTCTGCCTTACGAACCTGAATCGGCAGATTATTGCAACCAGAAAGACGGTGGGAAAATATAAAGCAGAAGTAATGAAGGAGAGAATTCATGAAATCAATCCTGACGCAGATGTAAGAATTCATAAATGTTTCTTTCTGCCTGAAAATGCTGGGGAATTTCCATTTGAGGAATATGATTATATCGTAGATGCAGTAGATACGGTTACGGCTAAAATTGAACTTGTCATGAAGGCAAAGGAACTGGACATACCGATTATAAGCAGTATGGGAGCTGGCAATAAGTTAGATGGCAGTCAGTTCAGAGTAGCAGATATATATAAAACAAAGGTTTGTCCATTGGCAAAGGTAATGCGCAGAGAATTAAAAAAGCGTGGTGTAAAAAAGTTGAAGGTAGTATATTCTGAGGAAATGCCTGTCAGACCATTTGAGGACATGTCAGTTAGCTGTAGAACCAATTGTATATGTCCGCCTGGAGCTGAACATAAGTGTACAGAGAGGAGAGCAATACCGGGAAGTGTTGCGTTTGTACCTTCCGTAGCGGGATTAATTATTGCCGGTGAAGTAGTAAAGGATCTCTGTTCACTAAATAATGTATAATCAACAAGAAAGGAATGTAACAGATGTCAGACAACAGAATCTATATTGCAATTGACCTGAAATCCTTCTTTGCATCTGTAGAATGCAGAGAGCGAAACTTAGATCCACTGACCACCAATCTTGTTGTGGCGGATTCTAGCAGAACAGAGAAAACCATTTGTCTGGCAGTTACGCCCTCCCTTAAGTCTTACGGCATCCCCGGACGCCCCAGATTATTTGAGGTTGTGCAGAAAGTAAAGGAAGCAAATGAAGATAGGAAAAGGAAAACTCCTGGGAAAAGACTTGAAGGTTCTTCCTACAATGATTTGGAATTGAAAGAAAATTCAGCCTTAGCATTGGATTATATTATTGCTCCTCCAAGAATGGCATATTATATGGAATACAGCACACGAATTTATAATGTGTATCTGAAATATGTTGCACCGGAGGATATGCATGTTTATTCTATAGATGAAGTATTTATGGATGTAACTTCTTATTTGAAAATTTACAACATGACTCCCAATGAATTTGCCAGAACTGTCATACAGGATGTGTTACAGACAACAGGAATTACTGCCACAGCCGGAATTGGCACCAATCTGTATCTTTGCAAAATTGCACTAGACATTGTTGCGAAGCATACAGAGCCGGATGAAAACGGTGTGAGAATTGCAGAATTGGATGAAATGTCTTACCGCAGATTGCTATGGTGTCACAAACCGTTGACCGATTTTTGGCGGGTGGGCAGAGGTTACACAAAGAAATTGGAAGAAAATGGACTTTACACCATGGGCGACATCGCCAGGTGCTCCATAGGTAAACCAAACGAATACCATAATGAAGAATTGCTCTATAAACTTTTCGGAATTAATGCAGAACTGCTGATAGACCATGCCTGGGGCTATGAGCCATGCACCATTGCAGAAATCAAAGCTTACAAACCTGCCACAAATAGTCTGTGTTCCGGTCAGGTACTTCAATGTCCGTATACTTATGAAAAGGCGAAGCTGGTAGTAAGGGAAATGACAGAGCTTCTGGTGCTGGATCTTGTAGATAAAGGCCTGGTGACAGACCAGATAGTTCTGACAGTTGGTTATGATATAGAGAATCTCACAGACCCGAAGCGGAGAAGTGCTTATAAGGGTGCTGTGACTACGGACCATTATGGGCGAAAGGTTCCAAAGCATGCCCACGGTACCGCAAACCTTGACCGTCAGACATCCTCTACAAGGCTGATTGATAAGGCAATTACGGAGCTTTACGACAGAATTGTTGATAAAAATCTGTTAGTGCGACGTATCAATATATCAGCCAATCGAATTGTGGAGGAGAGTACAGTAGTTAAAAAAATGGAATATGAGCAGTTAGATTTGTTTACCGATTATGAGGAGCTCCATCGAAAGCAAGCAAAAGAAGATGCCGTATTAGAGCGTGAAAAAAATATGCAGAAGGCCTTGCTGGACATTAAGAAAAAATTTGGTAAAAATGCTATTTTGAAGGGCATGAATTTTGAGGAAGGTGCAACAGCAAAGGAACGAAATAGTCAGATTGGTGGCCATAAGGCATAATAATATGTTGAAAAAGTAGGAGTCATGCCCTACGCTTTGCAATAGAAGGGAGAGTAGCAGGATGACAACAGATAATAACATTCATCGTTATGATGACATAATCAATCTGCCACATCACGTTTCCACTAGACATCCGCATATGTCACTATATGACCGGGCAGCCCAGTTTTCGCCTTTTTCGGCGTTGACTGGACATGAAGCAGCCATCAAAGAAACGGCCCGCCTGACAGATGAGAAGTTAGAGTTAGATGAAGATGTAAAGGAAAAGCTGAATGAAAAATTGCAGATTATAAAAGACAATCTGGGGAAAGAGACATCCGTTACTATCAGCTATTTTGTGCCTGATGAGAGAAAGTCTGGTGGGGCTTATCTTTCCTGCACAGGAACGGTAAGGCGGATTGATGTATATAGACATGTAATTATCATGACAGATAAGACGGTTATCCCAATGGACCAGATATATGAAATGGAAAGTGAATTATTTGAATGAAAAGTTAGTATGAAGCTTTTTTGTTAAAATTATCCAACAGAAGATGGCTGATATTGGTATATATCCATGAAATAACGGATTTTAAAAAGTATTTGTTGGATTGTTGTAAATGAAAATACAGTAAATACCTTAAGTGACGCAGCAGAAAATGCAAATAGTGAAAATGAAGATGGAGAAGGCGCAGTTATCAAGGCAAAAAGTGGTTCCTCTTTAAACATACATGGACGGGGAAATTTAAATGTTAATGGAGTGGCTAAAAATGGCATTAAAGGTGCTGCAGAAACTGATATAACTGTGGATGAAGTAACTCTTTGGGTTAAAGCTGAAAATAATGGAATTGCATCAGATGATAAAGTATATATTAATGGTGGTACCATCAGTGTTTTTGCAGGAAATGAAGGTATTAAGGCAGAACCGGAAAATACTGTTGATGAAACAACCGGAGAAGTAACATTAGTAGATACAGTATCAGAAGGTGATATTATTCTTAATGGAGGAAATATAACGATAGTTGCATCTGGAGATGGCGTGCAGGCATATCAGGACATGGTTGTTAATGGCGGAAGTGTAGAAGTGACTGCAGCAGGAGATGGCTTAGATTCTAATGGTGCTATTAACATATCAGATGGTAGGGTAGTTGTATTTGGTGCAGTAGCCGGATCTGACAATGTGCCATTTGATTGTGAAGGACAGTTGAATATTACAGGTGGAACTGTTTTTGGTGCAGGTTCCTCAAGAATGGCAGTAACCCCTGCAAGTGCTCAAAAATACATTACATCAAAAACTTCTATAGCTCAGGGAAAAAATATTGTGGTAAGCGATAATGCATCTAATGAGTTATTCAAGACAGAAGCATGTAAGAATGTGAATTATGTTATATATTCAAGTGCTGAATTGTCTAATGAAGGAAGTTATACAATTACAGCAACTGATGCTACGATAGAACCGACGGCGACACCGACCGCGACACCGACAGCAACACCAACGGCGACACCGACAGTGACACCGACGGCGACACCAACACCAACAGCGACACCGACGGCAACACCAACGGCGATACCAACAGCGACACCGACGGCGACACCGACGGCGACACCAACAGCGACACCGACGGCGATACCAACAGCGACACCGACAGCGGTACCAACGGTAGCACAAACAATTGCACCGACAGCAGTACCAACGGTAGCACCGACAGCAGTACCAACAGTAGCACCGACCGCAGTACCAACGGTAGCACCAACAATTGTACCAACATCTGAACCAACAGTTGTTAAGAAAATAAGTGCTAAAGTAACTGCAAAAAATAGTTCAAGTCTTATAATTAAATGGGACAAGGCAGCAGATGCTGATTACTATGAAATATACAGATCCACATCTAAAAATGGTACATACAAAAAAATTAAGATCATTAATAATGTAAGCACTACATCTTACACAAATAGCAAGCTTACATGTGGAGAAACATACTATTATGTTGTAAAAGGCTATAAAAAAGGAAACAATGAAAATACCTGCGTTGCAGAATCCGGTGCAACCAGCGTAAAAGTGATTCCGGCAAAAACAGCTATTAAAACACTTACATCAAAAAACAGCAAGGTTACACTTAACTGGAAAAAGATAAGTGGTGTGACAGGATATGAAGTGTACAGATCTACAAGCAAAAATGGTACATAAAAAAAAATAGCAGCTGCTATAACCGCATCTAAAGTTTCTTACACAAATAAGAATCTGCAGACAGGCAAAAAATATTATTATAAAATCCGTACATACAAAAAAGTAAATGGAAAGAAAGTGTACGGAACGTATTCAACAGTAAAAAGCGTTAAAGTGAAATAAGTTTCCGTAGAGTAAAGGCAATCTTTAGATTGCCTTTATTTTACATACTAGGAAATTAATTTAGAAAAATGTAATCTTCATGTAATGTTTCTTATGCATTCGTGTAAGATTTTGCAATTATAGTAAATGTATCAAAGCAATACAGGCGGTACATTCATATGAAATATAAGGAACTTGAAGCTGCTGTAATAAAAAAGTACAGCAAAAGAAATTTATACGCTACAAAGAATATAAAAATAGAATTAGATTCGTATTAGACGTATATATGAAATATGGTGTGTATATTGAGTCTGTTTTTGGAATTATTGCTATCATAAAAATAACTATAAGAGCACGAGGAGATTAACAATGAAAATAAAGAGGTTGCATTTAATTGCTAAAATGATTAAAATTGGTAGTAATCATAAAAAATAGTGAATTGGAAGTGCATGGATAATAAGCCACGCATTTTTCAGTTATTGGATAAGGAGGAGTTTTATGGAGCAAAATGTAGAAACTATTGATGTAATTGACACAACTAAAGATGCCAAAAAGCAGTTTTCCCGTTTAGGACTAGCTTTCCTGGCTGGCAGTGTTGTAGTGAATGTGGTAGCATACGCGCTGTCATTTGCATTGAAGCAGTGGAAGCCGGAGTGGTTGTGGGATACCAATGTTAGCGTGTTGCTTTCGGCGATATCTATGTATCTGGCAGGTATGCCTGTCATGGCGTTGATAATTAAGAAGATGCCTAAGGCGGACATACCAAAGAAGCGTATGTCTATAGGACAATTTTTACTGGCATTGATTATGTGCTACCCGCTTGTATATGGTAGCAATATAGTTGGAACAATAATTACTACTGTTATTGGAATACTGAAAGGCAGTGCAGTTAATAATACTGTGCTGAATGTCGTGTCTGATGCAAATATGGTTGTAATTATACTGTATATGGTAATCTGCGCGCCGATTATGGAAGAATTAATTTTCCGCAAGCTGATTGTGGACCGTGTAGCGCGTTTCGGGCAAGGTGTGGCAATTGTGGTATCAGGAGTTATGTTTGGTCTGTTCCACGGGAACTTAAGCCAGTTTATGTATGCTACGGTACTTGGAATGTTCCTGGCTTTTTTATATGTAAAAACAGGAAATATCAAAATCACCATTGGCATACATATGGTAATTAACTTTATGGGTGGTGTGGTTAGTACATTGCTATTAAAGGCAATAAAGTATGAAGAACTTTTGGAACTGTCATCTAGTGGAGACGTGAATGCACTAATGCAGTTTTATATGGATAACTTGCCGGGATGGATTGCATATATGTTGTATATCGTCTTTATTTTTGCAGTAGTAATTGCAGGTATTATCTTGTTAATTGTATTCCGCAAGCGCTTCAAAGTGGAGACAGGTGAAGTGGCAATTCCAAAGGGCAAACGTTTTATGACTGTTTTCGTAAATCTTGGAATGTTAGCATTCTGTTTGTTCTGGATTGCAACAATTATTGTACAGTTATTTGCGTAATGAAGCAGCACCGGTTTTAAAGAATTATGAGGTATAATATGACAATTAGATTACATAAAAGTTATGGTTCTATCGAAGCGGAAGAAAGAGAGCAGGTAGAGAAGATATTGGAGCTGTTTCAGAATTTATAACAACAATAATTCAGGCGTATGAAATGTAACGATTTCATGCGCTTTTTCTATCAAGGAGAAATAGAGTATTCCTGGCAAGAAGCAACGGCTCTTTGCACGGCAGACCAAAAATGGCACATTACCAGCAACTACCAAAAAATTCAGTGTCAACTATAGCTACAAATATGCTATAATAAGAACGCTTGTTATTATTTGTTATATAGATGCAATTCATATTCTACATTGATATGTAACTGCCTCAGTAACAACAATGGTAACCTATGAAGCATTATATGACGGCAACTATTTAGAGGACAGAAAACCTTAGTAACAACAATGGTAACCTGTGAAGGTGCCAAATAGTTACGACAGAAAAATAAAACAAGGAGAACCACAATGATGAAATATAACCACAAAGTAAGCAGTATAATTTTAGCAATGGCATTGGGGCTGGCTGTAACAGGGTGTAGCAGCACAACAACCGGACAGCCACAGGAAGCGACGAATCAGGAAGCGGGACAGGAATCTTACAAAGAACTAACAGTAGGTGATACAGCTCCGGACTTTACCGCACAGTTAGCAGATGGCGGAAGCTTTACTCTTTCCGAGCAGACAGATAAAGTAGTGTTATTAAATTTCTGGGCAACCTGGTGTGGCCCATGTGTAGGAGAAATGCCTGCATTTGAAAAGCTTGCAGGAGAATATCAGGAAGAAGTAGCTATTTTGGCAGTAAACTGCCTGGAAGACGAAGGAACCGTGAATCAGTTTATCAAAGAAAATGGGTATACATTTCCCATTGCCTATGATGAAAACGGAACCATCAATGCAAAATATCCAACCTCCGGAATCCCTTATACCTTAGTAATTGGAAAAGATGGTGTGGTGGAAAAGATATTTGTAGGTGCCCAGGATGCAGATGCACAGTACAAAGAATATAAAACTGCAATTGAGGAAGTCTTAAGTGAGTAGGAATGTATGTGAGAGAAAACATTAAGATGACAGAATGAGAGGAAGAAAATGAAAAATTATACAAGGAAAGGATTACTAATCGCAGCAGTTGCCCTTATTGTAGTAGGTCTTTCCCAAGGGGATATCCGGGATATAAAAAATAAGGCAATTCGCATCTGCTATGAGTGTATTGGGATAGGTTGATGATGAAAAGAAGAAACTTGATTCAGCTCATCTGTGCCCTTTTATATAACTGCAATTTTACAGGGTTTGCAAAAGGAACCATTTATCAGGGCGAGGTAAAGGGCGTATGTGTTCCTGGGTTAAATTGTTATTCCTGTCCAGGGGCGGTTGCATCCTGTCCTATTGGAAGCTTGCAGAGTGCTTTGGTTTCTAGCAAATATAAATTTCCATATTACATACTGGGATTACTTTTGTTATTTGGCGTGGTATTAGGACGAGTGATTTGTGGATTCTTATGTCCCTTTGGATTATTACAGGAACTGCTTTATAAGATTCCCGCCCCTAAAATTCAAAAAAATAAATGGACAAGAAGACTATCCTATGTGAAATATGTAATACTGGCAGTGTTTGTAGTGGGAATTCCCTTACTGTGGGCAGCGCCCGGATTTTGTAAATATATCTGTCCCGCAGGTACGTTAGAAGGTGGAATTATCCTTGTGGCAATGGATGAACGATTAAAAGCTATGACAGGCGGATTGTATTCATGGAAATTGTTTTTATTGATAGTTACGGTAATCGGGGCAGTTTTTATTTTCCGAAGCTTTTGCAGATTCATCTGTCCACTCGGTGCCTTTTATTCCTTTTTTCATAAGGTATCCGTGGTGGGAATGAAGATTGATAAAGGAAAATGTAACCACTGTAATGCCTGTGTCATCCAATGTAAAATGGATGTAAAGCAGGTGGGTGACAGAGAATGTATTCAGTGTGGAGAATGTATTGGTCACTGTAGCCGGTGTGCCATATCTTTTGGAAAAAAGTAAATATAGGTGTACATGAAGCCTCTATCGGTATAGAAATTATCAGAATTGTCTAACTGTTTTTATCACTAAAATCCTACGGTTCGTCACAAAACCCTTGCGCTGGAAAAATGAGTATGATTATTATAGAGAAGATTATTATATGGTGTTAAGGGAGAAATCCCTTACTTACACAGCGTAGAGGAGGATATTATGATAAAGACTAAGATAATGAAAGTCCTATCAGCTATTTTAGCAACAGCAGTTTTAATGGGAAGTGCTGGTACTGTAAGTGCCACAGGTGTGCAAACAAACGAGATAGAATCCAACAATGAAAGTACCCAGGCAACAGCCATAACTGTAAATCAGCCAGGTGTCGGAGTGCTGGGAGAGAGCGGCGATGTGGACTGGTATAAGGTAACCACAACAGAAACTGGATATATGCAGTTGAAATTTGATATTGATTATGCAACGTATTTTAGTACCATAGGTGCAGGATTCGAATTTGAGATATATAACAGTCAGTTTCATAAAATATATGAAACGGATTTTAAGAAGGTACCATTTATTAGTAGCAACCCCCTTCCTTATGAACCGGGAACATTCTATATTAGAGTTGCAGGTACATACGCCTATGCAGCTACTGGTATACCGTATAGCATAACTTTGCAGCAGGTAGTGAGTGATGCATGGGAACAGGAGGAAAATAATACCCAGCAGACTGCAAATACCATAAAGTTGGATAAGAAGTACACTGGTGTGATTTTAAATTCTGATGATATAGACTGGTACCAGTTTAAATTAAGCAAAGATTCTACAGTGAAGATTGATTTTGGAAGAGGAGATAATTTAACCATCGAGCAGGTGGAAGGAATCAGAAGCGGATGGGATATGTATATTTATCGCGCATCTGATAGTAAAGAAGTGGCAGCGGTTAAGCATATTACAGAGAAAGCAGATAATTTTACAGTAAATCTGAAAAAAGGAACTTATTATGTTAAGGTATGGCCAAATGCCAGCTATTGGTGCGTAATGCCGGACGTGCCTTACAATTTTAAATTTACTGCAGCACCAACTCCTGCAAAAACTAAGATTCAAAAAGCTACCGGAAAGAAAAAAGCGGTAACGATTACATGGAAAAAAGTAGCTGGAGCAGACGGCTACTATGTATACCGAAGCACTTCTAAAAATGGAACCTACAAAAAAATAGCAACTGTCAAAGGTGCTTCAAAAACAAGTTATACAAATAATAAGTTAAAATCAAAGAAGACATATTATTACAAGGTTGCGGCCTATAACAAGACGAATGGTGTTACAGCAATAGCAAATCAGTCTGTTGTTAAATCGGCAAAAACAAAATAAATCTGCTACTATTGCAATGATAATAAATTAAATGAGAGAAAAAGCTTCCAGCGGTTGTTGCCGTTGGAAGCTTTTGATGTTAAAAAATAAGTTTAATAAAGAAAGGA
>JBGVIB010000189.1:0-3360 GCA_045122835.1 Lachnospiraceae bacterium | reverse complement strand
CTTAAATCATATATGTCTTGCTCAAACCAAATTATCTGTTATACATCTCCTCACCTTTCACTTCATGTGCCTTTCTTTTTTCTATTAATCATACTAACACATTGTTACGTAATTGTATATAGTTTTTATTATCCACCTCTGCAAGCCTATCTGCAGTATAAAAAATCATTGTCTAATATAATTCATTTATCTCACCGCCAAATTCAAATTTTCCTAACTGTTCGATATATTGGAATTGTCAAATGCTTTTTACTGGACACAATTCGATATATCCTCTTGTTCCAATAGGCTCTAACTGAATACGTGGATTGCTATTATCCCAATCATAACCAATCATCTGAGGATTGTATTTTTTGATTGCATCCCATACTTGCTGAATTGCTTCACCATAGTTTTCCTCTTCAAAAGGTTCACCTTGGAACATAATGTATTTGCATTTAGGTAATTCAATAACATCAAATCCTTCTGGAATTTCGCCAGAATAATCAGTTGCTACCTCTACACCCTGCACATATTCAGATGTTCCTACCTTAATATAATTTTTAGGAAGCCATAAACACACTGGTTCACCACAGATAGATTTCATACTGCATAGAAGTCCCCATACATCGCAACCAACTTCTTCACAATATTTAAAATATTCTGTTGCTTCTTTTCCTCGTTTGATAATGACTTTTCTTTCTGGTTTCTCGAGTACTTGTACAAAAACACTTTTCACTTCGCTCATATCTTTGTTTTCCTTTCTATTTGCATACTTGATACCATACGGTAGTAACCAAACAGAACGGTTTGTGTGGGTGGTAGGATAGAAAGAAAGGTTTGCGGGAACAAACAATGTTCCACGCAAGCCTTTTTTACATTATGACGCTTCCTCTCTATACGTCTTCGGCAGCTGTCCTGTTATCTTTTTGAACATGTTTGTAAAATGACTCTGTGAAGAATAACTCAGATAAATGGAGATGGAAAGCAATGATTTATCTGTGTATTTTAAAAGTCTTTTTGCTTCTTCAATTTTCTGTATGTGAATGAAATCGGATACGGAGATTCCGGTTTCTTTTTTGAATTTTTTGGACAAATATGGTCTGCTCATATAAAGGGATTCTGCAATGTCCTCGACTTTGATAGAAGAAGACAGATTTTGCTGAATGTAATTTGCAACCGCCAGTACCAGTTTATTTTCGGTTTGTCCGTATTTCAGTGTATTCACTTTTTCGGTAAATGTCTTTATTATATGCACCTGTAAGTTGATGATTTCATCAGCCGACTGTAAGAGTTCTGCCTTATAGATATAGTCATTTGCCAGTCGGATAGCTTCCGTATATTCCATTCCCCCTCTGATTGCATTTCTGGAAGCCAAAGTTGCAGTACTGATGAGAATGTTTTTTGATTGGCGGATAGGATCTGCGGCATATAATCCTAGCTGCACAGTAGTAGGTTTCCTTAACCATTCGTTGAGTGCGATAAGGTCGCCGGTACTTACGATGTCCATCAGCTTATTTTCCGTAAGCTGTGTATTGTCTGCATCTTGATGGAAGATGATTTTGTCAGATAAGGAATCCATTTGCTGAGAGAGCATGTCGCGCTGCATATGTTTCTGACTGGATTCGTGAATAATCATCTGACTCAGTTCTATTTTGTCCCCTGTGATTAAATAATGAAGCAGACAAAGCATCTGCAGTAAACGTTCCAGAGGAAGACCCACGATTGCCTTCATCCCGGCAAGGAAGGCTGGCATGTCTTTAGGAGTGATATCTGCAAGGAAAGCTATGTCGTATAATTCCTGCTGGGAGTTTGGAATCAGTCGAGTTGGACCTATAATAATTTTTTTATTTTCAATATTAAAAATCCCATAATAGTTCAGATTCTTGGTCGCAAAATAACTGATTGGCTCTTCAATTGCCAGAATTTCGTTCTTATAAATCAGCATTGGATCCTTTGGCAGTTTTACCATAGAATAGAAAAATACCTCTTCAGTTCCGTCGTATATACGTACAGGAATTCCCGATAAATTTCCCATAGTTTCACAGATATAATTGAAATCATTTGTCATAATAGCGCACTCCTTCATATGGTTACTAAAATACCATTTTTTATACAATTATGCAAGAATTTGAACGCTGCGATTTTATATACTTAAAGGAAATACATATGTTTTAGGAGGCAATTTATGAGTAACTCAAAGGTACTTCGTCCATTCGGATGGAAAGACAAAGTTGGTTATATGATCGGTAACGTGGCCAACGATTTAATGTTCATTTTTGCAAGTTTATATTTGCAGGTATTTTACACAGACGTATTAGGTATCAACGCAGCTTTGGTAGGGACAATGTTCCTTTTAGCAAGAGTAGTTGATGCTTTTACAGACACAGCAATGGGAAGAATTGCGGACGTGACAAAAGCAACAAAGAATGGAAAATTTAGACCATGGCTTCTTCGTGCATGCGGACCGGTTGCATTGGCAAGTTTCTTAATGTATCAGTCAAGTATGGCAGATGCATCCATGACACTTCGTATTGCATATATGTTTGCAACATATCTTCTTTGGGGAAGTATCTGTTACACTGCAATTAATATTCCATACGGTTCAATGGCATCTGTTATGAGTACAGAAGCAAATGACCGTGCGGCGCTTTCTACATTCCGTGGTCTTGGATCATTGATTCCACAGATTCTGATCGGGGTAGTAATGCCAATGTTCCTTTATACAAAATTAGAAGATGGTTCTCAGGTAGTAAATGCTTCCGCATTCCCTGTACTTGCGGCAATTCTTGCAGTAGCATCTGCAGGTTGCTATATTCTTTGTTACTTCATGTGTACAGAACGTGTACCAGTAACAGAAAGACAGGAAAATGTTTCATTCAAAGACACAGTAAAAGCATTACTTAATAACCGTGCATTAATCGGTATTGTAATCGTATATATCTGTTTCCTTGGTGCACAGATGATGAACCAGTCTATCAGCAACTATATTTTCAAAGATTACTTCAAAAATACAATGGGACTTACGGTTATGAATGCTGCAGGATTTGCGCCAGCACTTATCCTTGCACCACTGGCAGTTCCACTTTCCAGCAAATTTGGTAAAAAAGAAGTTGGTATTATTGCTTCTGTAATGGGAACAATTGCATTTGCAGGACTTTTCCTTATGAGAACAACAAATATGTGGCTCTATGTAGGTGTAAGTATTGTCGGATCTCTCGGATTTGGATTATTTAACCTGATTATCTGGGCATTTATCACAGATATTATTGATGACCAGGAAGTAAGAACTGGATCTCGTGAAGATGGAACAATTTATGCAGTTTGTTCATTTTCACGTAAGATTGGACAGGCAATTGCCAGCGCCCTTGGCGGATGGTC
>JBGVIB010000188.1:0-5501 GCA_045122835.1 Lachnospiraceae bacterium | reverse complement strand
CTGGTGCAGTGCCACTCGCTGCTTTTCTTACACCAATTTGATTATCTGAAGCGATTTCAATATTATCACAAAGAATATAATATGTAGTGCTGTTATTACACATCCTACCAACAATACCACCTGCAGCAAGGTGATTAATTTCATTACTACTTAAAGTAGTATCATTCACCTCACAAGTAATAATATTCTCGTTAAGATTTGTATTAAAGATTGCAATATATCTATTATTATTGTTTACAGCAGAAACACTTCCGATAACACCACCTGCACTATAATCCTCCCCAGTATACGTCTGTTCACCGACTATAGTATTATTATTCACTTCCAGAGCCTCTATACGTATAGGACCATCTCCAAGTAACTTTCCTATCACTCCTCCTGCCATTCTAGCAGAAATGTTCATATTGTTTACAGTATTGGTTACCGTATATGAAAGGGAATCCAATGCTGCACCAATGCCAGG
The DNA here is from genome assembly GCA_045122835.1 of Lachnospiraceae bacterium. Classification (GTDB taxonomy): domain Bacteria; phylum Bacillota; class Clostridia; order Lachnospirales; family Lachnospiraceae; genus JBGVMW01. Next base: position 5,038 of record JBGVIB010000188.1, on the reverse strand, counting down.
TGCTGGAGAAATATAACCAAACACGCCTCCTGCTATTTCATCTGAAGCTACCGTTCCATCCTGAACTGTAATACCTACCAATCGAACATTGTTATAAGTACTTGAAACATATCCTATCACTCCGCCCGCCTGTTTACCTGTAACAGTATTTTGGCTGGCCAAAAGTCCATTATGGTACACACTATTAACACCTGTTAAGTAACAATGTGAATACAGACAACCAAAACAACCTCCGGCCGCCAAGATTGTTTCAGCAGACTCACTTCTTAAAGGTGCTTTTACATTAAGATTTTGAGTGGAAATTTTTCCATCCAACTTAATGTACGCTTTTGTATAACCTACTAAACCTCCGGCACCTATATTGACACGATGCTTTTCATCAGTAATATCCGCTGAGACATCTGCTTCTATAGAAACGGTATCTACACTACAATCTATCATCGTCAATATTACCGTTGAAGCCTTAGATACAGAAGGCTTTTCAGTATTAGTATGTACTCCTACGATTCCACCTACTCCACTGGAACCGGTACGAGGTTTATCCGTACATGCATGCAGTTTACACTGGTATCCTGTTTCAGTCTTTGTTCCTGTTACTGTCGCATTTTTAATAGTTAATATCTGTTCATTTCTACCGACAACACCACCAATACCATTAACATAAACATCCCGTAGTGAGAGCTCGTTTGTACAAATATCTTTCACCGTAACGTTTTTAATAATACTCGTTGCAATAGTTGTAGCACTTTCGTCATTTTCAGTATTTCCTACAATTCCACCTATATTACGGTATGCTTCCAGAGTCAAGTTTTCCACGGAGACATAAGACATGGAAAATGTACCTGCTGTACCTCCAAGCAGACCACCAGCTCTTAGATATCCATGTAAGTCACTATTCGTCACACTACATTTATTGGTCTCTGTACCTTCAAAAATCAACTGAGTGTTCCCTGCTGCTTGCCAGCCGACCAAGCCTCCAACATTATCATTAACAGTGTGCAATGCCATATTCTTTGCACTGGAGCTCTTAATTTTCAAGATTGTAGCCTCTGTCACGCCTACAAGACCACCTATATTGCTCTCACCACTCAGATCTACCGCTCTAGTTTCAGATTCTGATTCAGATTCTGAACCAATATTACAATCCTGTATCAGCACATTGGTATTGATCCCGATATAGCCTACAATACCACCAACATGGTTAATACCACCACCAACATAACTAACACCATCACTACCCCGTGTGCCACTATTCCCTACTACTTGAAAATTATCAACTGTAATGCTATCAAATATATACCTTGCGCTTCCGTAATAAATCAGTCCTGCAACTCCACCGACGTTGAAGTTATGAGCTCCCTTATTCACAGTTATTGTTCCTGTCAATGTGAAGTCTTTAATTTCTGCGCACGATAAATTCTTCTCTACGGTTGCTCCTACATCTGCAAAATTTGCTGTTTTCTGATACAAACTCGTTTCTCTTCCATAAAGCACATTAAATAATCCTGCATATGCCAAACGACCATTCCACGAATCAGATCCTATTAACCTCCTGCACATGTTGATATTAATAGTACTAGCATTACCATTGAAATTACCATTAAAAGCACCACCATATGCTTTACCATCACTGGAGGCTCCAGGCTGATAAAGAGCACCAAGTCCACGAAAACTATTATCAAATACAGACATATCATAAGTAGAATTAGCAGCCAGATTCCATTGAACAATATAGCTTGTGCCATTAATTACAATTGCTGGATTCAGTACAGAATATCCTTCCATATCGCTATCAGTGTCTGCATTGTACTCCACTAAGTAATTATAGTATGCCTTTTTCGTACTACTATCTGTGTCATCTCCTGTAATGCCCATATACTGATACAGATAAGGATATGCATACGCTTTCTGAGCATAACTGTATCCCCCCTGAGTATAGTTCATCACATTATCATATTTTGCTGCACTAATATAATCTTCACTTTGAGCTGTACAGTTACCTATATCACTGTAATCTGCCTTACGGCTACGTGAATTCTCCGTGTAACCACATGCTGTATAATTAGAATAGTCTGAAGGTACGACATTCAAAGCATCCGCGTTCAGTGCCATTGACATTACTTGCAAAGCTTCTGCTGTAGGAATTGTGATTGTAATATTGCTTATAGTATCACTGGCATCTTCCTTTTCTACGTTTAACCCAGTGGCATGTTCTTTCAACCACTTGCCATCTAGGATATCATAGTTGACCACCTCATCTAATGCCTTTGTCTCTCCATTATAAGTTATATTTCCATGATTTTCCGATTGTTCTATTGACCATAATGGAGATGTCGGATTTTCGTTCCCTTCATACAGCACATAACCGTCTTCCACTTTTCCGACAACAGTTCCTAAATATCCATAATCTCCTGAATTTGCATATATATTGAAATTTGCAAGGGCATTGTCAGATACATTTCGCAGAATTAATCCACCCTTTACGACTTTACCTACATATCCACCAATGACAGCATATGCACTCGATAAATTGTAATCCACATCTACAGTTACATTATCAATAATATTGTCACCACCCAGAATACAGGCAATAACACCACCACCCATAGAAGTAATCTGCGCAGCAGTTTCTGACGGATTAGTTGTATTTTGTGAGGTTTCAATATTCATATCCTTGACTACTGCTCCTTTGGCATACTGAATAAAGCCATAGGTTGCATACTGTGCAGCAGACTTTTTATTGGGCAGAGTAATAGTGTGTATTACATCTTTACCATTCTCATCCTTTTCCTGATCTTTACCAGACCACACACCTACAAAAGGTCTCTTCTCTGTACCAAAACCTACAAAGTCCGCAGCAATCTGATCATAGGTCGTACCCATAGACTGCGACAGATCAATGTCTGCTCCCAACTGATAGTAAGCCCGGCTCAATTCATCAGGGGTAGGAAAATCCGTGCTTGTTCCAAAGATTTTGACATCATTTACGCCAGTACCTGATAAAGTTCCACTTGTATCAGCTTTAACGCTATGCTTTGTGGTACAAAACTCACTATCATCCCCTGCACCGATTACCTTCCAACCTTCATAGAAAGCTTGATACTGATAAGGATCCGTCGTAGTTCCAGATCGTGTTTCATTTATATATCGGTACAAAGTTAAAAGTTGCCTTGCATTCTCAATAATATAAGGATCTTCATAGGTTCCACACCCCTTCAGTATATCACCAGATTTAGGATTGACTTCTATTTTTTTTGTTATATATACGTATGGTTTATAATCACTGGGCGTAATCTTTCTTGTTTCCTTAACTAAATTGGAAGTATCCGAAAACTCTGTATAATCATCAATTTCCGCACCGTAGGTTACTTTCTTATCCTCACTATCTTTCTCAGAAAACAGGTAAATACCATGACCCTCATAATCACTGGCAACATCAGTATAGGTATAACTATATATAAAGGACGCCCATGCCAATACAGTGCCATTGTGCTGATCAGTTACCGCTTTACCATCTTTGTCATCTGCTATTACCATATTATGGAAGTCCAGACTGAGGTCTACAACCTCTGTTCCACCTGCAGAGCCAATTAATGCTGCTGCCGCATGTTTATCGGTTGTAGTACTATAATTTGTCATTGTGATTCCATCAAATGAAACTCCGTAAGTCGACGTATCATTTTTGTTTTTACTGCCCGGAATATGAGATATTAACAGACCTGCTCCCGTGCTCTCTGAATAGTCCAAAATCCATAAATTATCTAACGTTACATTTGTAATAGTTCCTCTGCTAATTCCGGTATTACCACAAGCAAGTACACCGCTATCAACGCCAAGATTGGCAATATAGCCTGTAAATGTAATATTATCGAATTTTTGCAGATGCGAAGGATTATAGAATAATCCCGCCTGCAGACCATAATGTTGACTTATCTTGCTTATATTGTTCAAGGACCAATTCTTCATGGCTATACCATCTACAGGATTGCCATCTGCATCCACAGTAGATGCATCCTTGACAGAAGCATCAAATTTGATAACAGTACCTTCTTCTCCTTGATACTTTCCATTAACATTTATTACTGGATAAAAGCTAATCTGCGATAAATCTAACGTACCGGAAAAGGTGTAGTCTTCATTCCAAAATACATATCCGGCATTTGCGGTATAATCTGCTAAATATCTCCTGAGAATAGTCTCCTGTACCGTGCTGTTTGCATAATGAATAAGATCCCATATTAACATTTCATTTAACGTATCCAGTTTTTTGTCAAATTTAACAGTAGTACCATCTGCATTTTCAAGTAACTGGAATACATCATAAAAATACATGGTATAGATATTTTGAACACTTGTAAGATTCGTCGCCTTATTTTCATAATGATATGCAGGATAATTGGCCGTGGAACTATGAATGGACACAATACCGGATACTGAAAGTCCATAACCACTTGCTTTCGTCTGTCCGGCAATTTCATCAAAATACTTCCATGGATCATTCACCGTACATCCTTTACTATTATAATCAACGACATTGACCACTAACGCTGTTGCATCCTGAATCATCAGAGAACAATTCTCATATTTTCCAGTTACATTAACTGTAAGACCATCCAACGCTACATTCTGAATGGTCAGATATTCTCCAACAGCATTAGACAGTTTTCCCCAAAATGCTCCAAACTTACCTGCCGACTCGTAGGTAGTACCAGACTGGACTGTAACACCATTGACTATTTCACTATTTACTATTCCATCCTTTTCTATTCCAGCTATATTAGTCCAACTTCTGCCCATAAAGCCGCCTAATGAACTTGCAGAGGCAGAACTTGTAATAGAACCTCCAAGCACTGTATCCGTCATAGAAACTGTAGCATTATCCATTGATGTGATAAAGCCGCTGAAATCTTCAACACTGCCCGCATTTATAGTAGATGCCAGAGTGAGGTCATTTGTTGTAAGCGTAAACACATCAACAGTGCAGTTTTCTTGCGCTACCACGCCGCCTATGACTCCGGAATTATTCGCAAATTCCTTT
>JBGVIB010000187.1:0-12606 GCA_045122835.1 Lachnospiraceae bacterium | reverse complement strand
GAGGCTAATTTATTAGCCTTTAGGAGATTAGTTCACCGGAACGTTGGCTCGGTCTGCGTGGAACCTTCTGCACCTGCCACCGGCGTACGGGTAGCTACTATGATTAAACATTCACACAACCCAGAATTTACCCAACTGTCTCTGGCATAATTTTGAATACGCAAAACAGGCACAGGAATTTACTCCCTGTGCCTTAAATTTATTCCGTATGTAATATTTTACAGTACACGAACCTTCAATACGCCTTCAATTGCCTCTAACTTACCAGCAACATCTGCGCTTACTGCTGCGTCTACATCTAACATAGTGTATGCATATTCTCCACGGCTTTCGCTTGCCATCTTAGCGATGTTGATACCAGCGTCACCTAATACAGATGTGAACTTACCAATCATATTGCTTACGTTCTTATGACAAATAGTTACACGAGCAGTTGCTACGCATACGCCCATGTCACATGCAGGGTAGTTCACAGAATTCTTGATATTACCATTTTCCATAAAATCCTTGATTTCCTCAACTGCCATAATTGCACAGTTGTCTTCAGATTCCTCTGTGGAAGCACCTAAGTGTGGTGTTAAGATAACGCCATCTTTACCTGCTGTTGTAGGATTTGCAAAATCAGAAACGTATTTCTTTACTTTACCTTCTGCGATTGCTTCTAAGATTGCTTCTTCATCAACCAGTAAGTCACGAGCAAAGTTAAGAATTACAACACCGTCTTTCATCATTGCAAATGCTTCTTTGTTGATCATTTTCTTAGTTGCATCCATTAAAGGTACATGAACAGTGATGTAATCACAGTTTTTATAAATTTCAGTTACATCCTCAATGTGCTTGATGTCACGTGATAAGTTCCATGCAGCATTTACAGAAATGTATGGATCATATCCATATACTTCCATACCTAAATGCTTTGCTGCATTGGCAACCTTAACACCGATTGCACCTAAACCGATGATACCCAATTTCTTACCAGCAATTTCTGTACCAGCAAAGTTCTTTTTCTCTTTCTCAGCTGCCTTAGCGATGTCTGCATCATCCTTAGCACCCTTAACCCATTCAATACCACCAACAATATCACGGGCTGCTAATAACATACCAGCGATTACTAATTCCTTAACACCGTTAGCGTTTGCACCTGGTGTATTGAAAACAACAATACCTTTTTCTGCACATTTTTCTAACGGAATGTTGTTAACACCAGCACCAGCTCTTGCAACTGCTTTTAAGTTAGCTGGAAGCTCCATGTCATGCATAGATGCAGAACGTACTAATACAGCATCTGCTTCGTTAATATCTTCTACCTTCTTGTAATCATCTGAAAATAAATCAAGACCAATGTTTGCAATTGGATTTAAACAATTATACTGAAACATTACATATTCTCCTCTTCAAATTTCTTCATGAACTCAACAAGCTTCTCAACACCTTCGATTGGCATTGCATTATAGATACTTGCTCTCATACCACCAACACTTCTGTGTCCCTTTAAGTTCTCAAAACCAGCTTCCTTTGCTTCTTTTACGAACTTAGCATCTAATTCATCGTTACCTGTAACAAATGGTACGTTCATTAAAGAACGGTCTTCTTTTACAACAGTACCCTTGAATAATTTGCTGTTGTCTAAGAAATCGTAAAGAACTGCTGCTTTCTTTTCATTCATTTCTTTCATCTTCTCAAGTCCGCCTAAGCTCTTCAACCACTTGAATACCTTACCGCAGATGTAGATGTTGTATGCTGGAGGTGTGTTATATAATGAGTCGTTGTCTGCATGTGTCTTATATGTAAGCATAGTTGGTGTTCCAGCCATTACATCTTCTGTGATTAAATCTTCACGAATGATGCAGATAACCATACCTGCTGGTCCTACATTCTTCTGAACACCACCGTAAATTACACCATACTTTGTAACATCGATTGGCTCAGATAAGAAGCATGAAGAAACGTCAGCTACTAAAGTCTTTCCTTTTGTGTTAGGAAGAGTTTTGAATTTTGTACCATAAATTGTATTGTTTTCGCAGATATAAACATAATCTGCATCTGGAGAAATTGGTAAATCAGAGCAGTCCGGAATATAAGAGAATGTCTTATCTTCTGAAGATGCAATCTTGTTTGCTTTACCGTATTTCTGTGCTTCCTGCCAAGCTTTCTTTGCCCACTGACCGGTAACGATATAGTCAGCTACACCGTTTTTCATAAGATTCATAGGAATCATAGCAAACTGCTGTGAAGCACCACCCTGTAAGAATAATACCTTGTAATTATCTGGAATATTCATCAGATCTCTTAAGTCTTTTTCCGCTGTCTGGATGATTTCCTCAAACGCTTTTGAACGATGGCTCATTTCCATTACGGACATGCCAGTTCCATTGTAATCAAGCATTTCTGCTGCTGCTTCCTTTAATACTTCTTCCGGTAATACAGCCGGGCCTGCTGAAAAGTTATAAACTCTACTCACTTTACTTTCCTCCACACTTTCTCTGAAAACTTTTTTGTATTTATTTCTCTTTAAGGTCTCCTGCATCGAACGCTTCACTAATCGGCGCACCTGGGGATACCATAGGGAATACTTTGTCATCGGAATCCACAATACAGTCAAGAACTACCGGACAGCCAGCATTTAATGCCTCTTTAAGAGCCGGTTCTACTTCTTCTTTCTTTGTAACACGGATTGCCTTTGCTCCCATCGCTTCTGCTAATTTTACAAAATCAACACTGTCTTCTAATACGGTATGGGAGTAACGTTTACCGTAAAAGAGTGTCTGCCACTGTCTAACCATTCCTAAAACATGGTTATTGATAACTACCTGCACAATCGGAATGTTATATCTGGTTGCTGTGGCAATTTCATTCATATTCATTCGGAAACAACCATCACCAGCAATATTGATAACCGTTTTATCCGGCATACCAACCTTGGCACCAATACAAGCACCAAGACCGTAACCCATGGTTCCTAAACCACCTGATGATAAGAAGGTTCTTGGTTTTGTATATTTGTAATACTGTGCAGCCCACATCTGATGCTGTCCTACTTCTGTTGTAATAATGGCATCGCCATTCGTTACTTCATAAATTTTCTCAATAACGTACGGGGCAGTCAAACCTGTCTCATCATACTGTAACGGATATTTTTTCTTCATATCCATTACATGAGCAAGCCATTCATCATGCTTTCCAGCCTCAACCTTTTCAGTTAATCGCTTCAAAATTTCTTTTGCATCACCAATTAACTCAAGGTCGATTAAGATATTTTTGTTGATTTCTGCCGGGTCAATGTCAATCTGGATAATCTTTGCATTGTTTGCAAATTTCTGGGCATTACCAGTTACACGGTCACTGAATCTGGCACCGATTACAATGAGCAGGTCGCTCTCGGTAACCCCTAAATTGGAGGTTTTTGTACCATGCATACCAAGCATTCCGGTATACAAATCGTCTGTACCAGAAAATGCACCTTTACCCATCAAACTGTCTGCTACCGGTGACTGAATCTTATGTGCAAATGCGGATACTTCTTCCGCTGCTGATGAAATAATTGCACCACCACCTACAAAAATAAATGGACGCTTTGCTTCATTTATCATTGCTGCAGCTTTATCTAATGATTCCTCACAGATAGTATCTGTCTTTGGCAGAATTTCTTCCGGAACCACTGCTTCATAGTCACAAAGTGCTGCTGTCACATCCTTTGCAATATCTACAAGAACCGGTCCCGGTCTGCCTGATTTTGCAATCTTAAATGCCTTGCGGATTGTAGTTGCTAATTCCTTTACATCTTTTACAATAAAATTATGCTTTGTAATCGGCATAGTAACGCCTACAATGTCGATCTCCTGGAAGGTATCTTTACCCAATAACGGTACGGCCACGTTTGCAGTAATTGCCACTACTGGAATAGAATCCATGTAGGCCGTTGCAATACCTGTTACTAAATTGGTAGCACCAGGACCACTAGTTGCAAAGCATACACCAACTTTACCGGTTGCACGGGCATATCCGTCAGCCGCATGAGCAGCGCCCTGCTCATGGGATGTAAGAAAATGGCGGATTTCTTCGTGTTTATATAATGCGTCATAAATATTTAAAATGGAACCGCCCGGATAACCAAATACGGTATCTACGCCCTGTTCTTTCAAACATTCAATTACTATTTCAGAACCTGTCAATTGCATATCTGGGTTCTCCTTTCCTATTCGCTTTTCAGAATGGCTCCTGTATTTGCGGAAGTTACTAAATGTGCATAGCGTTTGAGATAACCTGTTGTTACACGTGGCTCTCTTGGCTGCCATTTTTCACGTCTCTTAGCCAATTCTTCATCGGATACATCTACCATTAATGTATTTTCAGGAATATTAATCTTAATAATATCTCCTTCTTCTACTAATGCAATCGGACCGCCAACTGCTGCTTCCGGAGATACATGACCGATAGAAGCTCCTCTGGATGCACCTGAGAAACGTCCATCTGTAATAAGTGCTACAGAAGAACCAAGTCCCATACCTGCAATTGCAGATGTAGGATTTAACATTTCACGCATACCAGGTCCGCCCTTTGGCCCTTCGTAACGGATAACTACTACATCACCAGCTACAATCTTGCCGCCCTTGATTGCTGCGATAGCATCTTCTTCGCAGTCAAATACACGTGCAGGACCTTCATGAACCATCATTTCCGGTACAACGGCAGAACGTTTTACAACACCGGAATCCGGAGCTAAGTTACCCTTTAATACTGCAATTCCACCTGTTTCACTATATGGATTTTCGATTGGACGAATAACCTCCGGATTCTTGTTTACGCAACCTTCAATGTTTTCGCCAACTGTTTTTCCTGTAACAGTCATGCAGTCTGTATGTAATAAGCCTTTCTTGTTCAGCTCGTTCATAACGGCATATACACCGCCTGCCTCATTTAATTCTTCCATGTAGGTATGCCCAGCAGGTGCTAAATGGCACAAGTTTGGTGTTCTGGCGCTGATTTCATTGGCAATATCAAGGTTCAAATTCACACCTGCTTCATGAGCAATTGCCGGTAAATGAAGCATACTGTTTGTAGAGCATCCAAGAGCCATATCTACTGTCAATGCATTTTCAAATGCTTTCTCGTTCATAATATCACGTGGACGGATATTTAACTCTAACATCTTCATTACCTGCATACCTGCATGTTTTGCCAACTTAATACGCTCAGAGTAAACTGCTGGAATGGTACCATTTCCTTTTAATCCCATACCTAATACTTCTGTTAAACAGTTCATACTGTTTGCAGTGTACATACCGGAGCAGGAACCACATGTTGGGCATGCTTTATTTTCAAATTCTTCCACGTCTTCTGCTGTCATTGTACCTGCTGCATAAGAACCAACTGCTTCAAACATGCTAGAAAGACTTGTCTTTTTGCCTTTTACATGACCTGCTAACATTGGACCTCCACTGACAAATACAGTTGGAATGTTAAGTCTTGCTGCTGCCATTAATAATCCTGGTACGTTTTTATCACAGTTTGGGACCATTACAAGACCATCAAACTGGTGTGCCATTGCTAAACACTCAGTAGAATCACAAACTAAGTCTCTTGTTACCAGCGAATATTTCATTCCCACATGTCCCATAGCAATACCGTCACAAACTGCTATTGCAGGAACCATAACTGGTGTACCACCTGCCATAGCAACGCCTAATTTAACTGCATCTACTATTTTATCAAGGTTCATATGACCTGGTACAATTTCATTATAGGAGCTTACAATACCGATTAATGGTTTTTCTAACTCTTCTTTTGTCATACCTAATGCGTTGAATAATGAACGATGAGGTGCCTGCTGCATCCCTGTTCTTACTGTATCACTTCTCATGTGATATTCCTCCTTTTTACCACTGTTGTATGTTCGCTAAGATTAGATGTAACTATTCAGTACCCTTATAGTTACAATTAAATTTCATTTGCAATGGCATCACCCATACCGGATGTGCTTACCTGTGTACAACCATCAGACATAATATCAATGGTACGAATACCTTTCTTCATAACTGCCTTTACTGCATTTTCCACTGCATCTGCTTCTTCACTTAAATCAAAGGAATAACGAAGCATCATAGCTGCAGAAAGAATGGTTGCAATTGGATTTGCAATATTCTGACCTGCAATGTCCGGTGCAGAACCATGGCTTGGCTCGTAAAGACCGAATTTTGTTTCATTCATGCTGGCAGAAGAAAGCATTCCGATAGAACCGGTTACCATACTTGCTTCATCTGATAAAATATCACCGAACATGTTCTCTGTCAAAATTACGTCAAACTGACATGGATTATGTACTAACTGCATTGCACAGTTGTCTACTAACATATGCTCGTAAGTAACTTCCGGGTAATCCTTTGCTACTTCTTCTACGATTTTTCTCCACAATCTGGAGGAATCTAATACGTTTGCTTTATCTACGCTTGTAATTTTCTTACGGCGCTTCATTGCAATGTCAAATGCACGCTTTGCAATTCTGCGGATTTCTGTCTCTGTGTATGTAAGAGAATCACATGCTTTTACAATTCCGTCTTCCTCGTATGTCTTACGCTCACCAAAATATAAACCACCAGTTAATTCTCTTACAATAATCATATCAAATCCAGAACCAATGATTTCTTCCTTCAATGGGCAGGCATCCTTTAATTCATCGTAAAGATATGCTGGTCTTAAATTGGCAAAGAGCCCTAATTCCTTACGAATCTTTAATAAACCTGCTTCCGGTCTTTTCTCAGGTGGCAACTTATACCATGGAGAAGTTGTGGTATTACCGCCGATAGAACCCATCAACACAGCATCGCTTGCCTTTGCTGCTGCAATAGCTTCATCCGTAAGTGGCACACCATGCACATCAATGGAAGCTCCACCCATTAATATTTCTGTATAGTCAAATGAATGACCAAATTTTTCTCCAACTTTATCTAATACTTTTTTTGCTTCTCTTACAATCTCCGGACCGATACCGTCACCGGAAATTACACCAACTTTAAAATCCATTCTTCTGTCCTTTCTGTCTGAAAACAGACTTTACAATTCTATTTTGTATATTACACAACAACACTCCTACAAAAGGAGTGCAGAATCATAATCAACTATTGGCATCCTGTTTTTTATATACCAGAGAATTTCAAACGCTTAATTTTTATAACAAACCAGTGTAATTCTCTAGTATATAAAAAACGGCTTGCATGAGCAAACCGCCTTTCATCTTGTTCAAATATTGCAATATGAAGATTTACTCAGCATTTGCTTTCTCTACCTGAGTAATAGCAGCTTTCTGCATAGGTATTCTACAATTTTTATTGTTACCAAATTCTACAATAACATCATTTTCTGTAATGTCAATAACAACACCATAAAAACCACTTGTTGTTAATACACTATCACCTACTTCTAATTCTGAAAGCATTGCTGCCATTCTTTTCTGTTCCTTCTTCTGTGGACGGATTGCAATAAAATACATTAACGCACCAAAAATGACAATATAAATAATCATTACGCCAATGCTCATCATGCCGCCACCGTTGCCTGTAGCACCAGCAGCTGCTGTTTCTGTCAATATCATTTTGATTCCTCCTATATTTTAGTTAATCTGAACTGTTACGCTCTTACATTTTTTTGCCATGAAATTAATAATACACAATATGCGGCAATTCATCAAGAGTTTTTTGTTATTTTTTTGCGTTTATTTTGATTTTCTTTCTATTTTTGACCATTTTCAAAGCCATCTAAACGCATACGTTTGTACTCTGCAAAGCGTCCTTCATCCAAAGCATCCCTTATTTCTTCCATCATATTATTATAGAAATACAAATTATGCAAGACACACAAACGCATTCCTAACATTTCCTTTGCTTTTAACAGATGACGGATATATGCCCTGCTGTATCTCTGGCATGCCGGACACTGACAGCCTTCCTGAATTGGCTTGTCATCTAACTCATACTTAGCATTAAACAAATTTAGCTTTCCGATATTTGTATAAACATGACCGTGTCTGCCGTTACGGCTTGGATATACACAGTCGAAGAAATCCACACCCCGATCTACTGCTTCCAAAATATTCGCAGGTGTTCCCACACCCATCAAATAAGTTGGTTTATTCTCAGGCAGATATGGCACTACCTCATCAAGTATGCGATACATTTCTTCATGACTTTCTCCAACCGCAAGTCCACCAACAGCATAACCGTCTAAATTCATATCACGAATTTCCTTTGCATGGGCTATCCGGACATCCTCTAAGCAGCCACCCTGATTAATACCAAATAAAAGCTGGTTTTTATTAATGGTATCTTCTAACTGGTTCAAGCGGTTCATTTCCACTTTGCAGCGTTCTAACCATCTTGTAGTGCGGGCAACAGATGCTTCAATATACTTTCTATCTGCCACACTGGATGGACATTCATCAAATGCCATAGCTATGGTTGATGCTAAGTTAGACTGAATCTGCATACTTTCCTCAGGTCCCATGAAAATCTTTCTGCCATCTACATGGGACTGGAAATATACACCTTCTTCTTTAATTTTACGAAGACCAGCAAGTGAAAACACCTGAAATCCGCCGGAATCTGTCAAAATTGGCTTATCCCATACCATAAACTTATGAAGACCACCTAATTTTTTCACAACTTCATCTCCCGGTCTCACATGTAAATGATAGGTGTTGGATAATTCAACCTGTGTCTTAATATGCTGTAAATCTTCTGTGGATACAGCTCCTTTGATTGCTGCTGCTGTTCCTACATTCATAAATACTGGTGTCTGTATATCACCATGAACAGTATGAAATACTGCTCGTTTTGCTTTTCCTTCTTTTTTAATTAACTGATACATTTTTACCTCTACTTTTTTATTTCTTGTTTTTTCGATTATGAATATGATATCTGGCATCTGCTAACGCATTGCGGAATTTCTTAGACGTTGCAGATGGATTGTTTTTCAAAAGTTGCTTTTTTAAACCACTTCCCGTTTTTGCCAACAAGCTACTGTATTCCTTTCTCTTTTCACTGAATTTATTATGAATACGATACAGCTCTGGATATTTTTCCCTCATCTCAGCTAAAAATTCCTCTGAATAAGCAAATTTTTCCTGGATTACTTCCCACCGCTCTTTTACATCTTCCTGAATATCAGCAACTCGTAATTTGGAACGTTCCGAAATCTCATCAATATAATCTTTTGTATTTGCTTTGGCCAATGCATACTGAACCTGTAAGTCTTCAATATCCTGTCTGATTTTAGTCAGCTTCTCTAACATAAATCGTAAATCAAAAGCAGCCTTCACAGATACTATCGTATCTGTCACAAACAATACGGTTGCAATTGTCACACTCGTATACAGAACCCAGTCCGGTATATGCATCATCACATAATCTATCGGCTTATGAAGCACTTCTGTCATTAATATAGTAAAACCACCCCATGCAATGGAAGAACGTAAACAGATTCTTCCTTGAAAATTGAATCTCTGATTGCTGTAATCCCAATATTTGACTTTAAATAGTGTCTCCATGCCAACGCCAACTACATACTCCAATGCTGTTGCCGCCACCATTCCTGCAAAAAAGGTTGCTACATAATTATCTCTGATTGGCAATGATACAAGTAACATCAGAATAGCTCCACTGGCATATATTGGAAGTAATGGTCCCTTCAGAAAACCTCGGTTTACCCAGGTCTTCTCGCATATAGATACATAACAGGATTCAAATATCCAACCGAAAAAACCATATATGTAAAATATAAGAATCCATTGGCATGGTGAATACATATACATATCGGAATCCCCTTTCGCTCTGTTCTCACACTCAACTTAGGCAGTTACAAAAATAATGAAATTCTCTGGCACATAGACTTTTCACAATTATTTTTATGACCAAACTATAATAACAAGTATCGAATATCTTTGCAAGTCTGTAACTAATTAAAGTTTCCTTAACTGCCTATAAACGTTCACTATCTCATAACTGTTTCAAAAATATTTCTATGTCCTCCTTTGTTGCTAGATTTTCCGAACAGGCACTTGCACTTCCTGCGGCAAGTCCCATATGAAATGCTTGCTCATAATTCCCTGCCTGCATCCAGCCTGCTAAAAATCCTGCCACCATGGAGTCTCCGGCTCCTACTCCGTTTACTAATTCTCCTTCTGGTGCCGGGGACATATGGACACATCCAACAGCATCTAAAAGGACAGCTCCTTCTGATGCTAATGATACTAACACATTTAACGCTCCTTGTTCCTGTAATTTTCTGGCAAATGGAATTACTTCTTCACGGGTATGAAAAGTTGTGTCAAAAAGCTGCCCTAATTCATGGTGATTGGGTTTGATTAAAAAGGGATGATATGGCAATACATTTAATAGTAATTCTTTTTCCGCATCTACCACTATGAGGACGCCTTTATATTGCAGTCTTCTCATAATGTCTTTATATATGGTAGATGGCATAGATGTAGGAATACTGCCTGCCAACACTAATATATCACCTGCCTGTAGTTTGTCTAACTGTGATAATAACTGTTCTAACTTATCTGACGGAATCTCTGGACCTGAAGCATTGATTTCTGTGCCATCGGTTCTTACTTTTACGTTAATTCTGGATGTGCCGTTTTCTAAGCTGATAAAATTGGATTTCACACCGGCATCTGCTACTGTTCGCTGGATTTCTTGTCCGGTAAATCCTGCTATAAAACCTAGCGCTATGCTTTCCACACCAAGGTTATTCAGCACAGTGGACACGTTAAGGCCTTTTCCACCTGCAAGAATGTAAGCGGAGTTGGCACGATTTGTGGCACCTAGCTGGAGTGGTGGGGTGGATAGGATGTAGTCTAGTGATGGGTTGAATGTTACGGTGTATATCATACGGATTCCTCCTCGGATGTTTTTTGTTCTGTGATGTGCTTTTGATGGATTCAAATTCTGGGTTGTGGGGGTGTTGAATCATAGTCGCTACCCGGACGCCGGTTGCAGGCAAAGCAACTTCCACGCAGACCGAGCCAACGTTCCGGTGAACTAACTCCTAAGTCCGACTAAGACATTCGGGGTGTGGCCCTCATGTCTAAGTCTCCCTAAGGAGTGGATTTCACCTCCACTAAAAGAGCCTCCTAATTGTTTGCTTAGGAATACGCCATGCAACCTAACGCATTACAGTCTATAATACATGGGTTGCAGTGTACCAGAATATGCTATCGAAGACATTAATTATTTTGGGATTATACAGAAATAAAATTTTTGAAAGTTGTAATATTTGAGAAGTTATCGGTAGTATTAAGATAAAGGGGGCATTGTATGGAAGACAGTAAAATAATAGAGTTATTCTTTTCAAGATCGGAACAGGCCATAGCAGAACTTGCGTATAAATATGGAGGAATATGCAAGAAAATTGCTTTTAATATTTTAAGTAATCTGGAAGATGCTGAAGAATGCGTGAATGATGCATGCTTAGGGGCATGGAACAGCATTCCGCCACAAGAACCTAATCCGCTAATTACATACATTTGTAAAATCACGAGAAATTTAGCTTTAAAAAGGTATCGTTACAATACAGCACAGAGAAGAAATAGTTTTTTCAATATGTCATTATCGGAATTAGAGGAATGTATTCCAGCTTATAGTGAAAATTTACAGTTATGCACAGAAGACAATTTAACAGAGATTATTGAAAATTTTTTGGATACATTAGATAAGAAAAGCCGCATTATGTTTGTAAAAAGATATTGGTATGCAGAACCTATAAAGTCAATAGCTGAAGAATTTGGAATGACTACGAACCATATATCAGTGAAATTATTACGCATTAGAAATAAAATGAGAGTGTATTTGGAAAAGGAAGGTGTCGTATTGTGAATAAGTTAGATAAAATGACAAATGCAATAGGAAATATTGATGATAGATATCTTTTGGAAGCATTGGAATACTGCACTAGATGGAAAATGCGAGCTGGCATTCGTTTGATTGGTGCTATTGTGGCTAGTATATGTTTGATCATCGGATTGGCTGTGTGGGAACAAAAAAGTGCAAATGATAAGATTACAATTTATGCATATGAGACAGATATGCTGTTGACAAATGGAGAGCCGGTTTTGATGGCTGGTAGGATTGATGATGGTGGTCAGATGCAGGGACATCCATTAAAATTTTACATTTTAGGTGATAAAATCGAAAGTATTAGTTTTTCATGCAAGAATGAATGGATTTCTTTTGTGGATTGGACAGAACAAAGGGGAGATTATGGACTTAGTAAAAATTTTACTGTTTCATATGGTGAACAAGAGGATGATTATTACTATTTAGTAGTGGATTGGACGCCTCAGAACATAATCAGAAAGTTGACAGATAACGAAAATATAAAAATATCTGATCTAAAACAGGAAGAAAAAGAAGATGTCATTGTTATGGAAGTGACATATTTGGATGGAAGAACAGAAAATGCAGCAATATGGATTAAATTAGAGGACAATGGAAAATTTATAGTTTCTGTTGAACCATATCAGATTACAGAAGATGACAGTTTCATTTCTCATCAAGAAAGTATTCCGATAGAACATCAGCCATAGGAGGTATTGAATGAAAAGAACAGTTG
>JBGVIB010000186.1:0-12165 GCA_045122835.1 Lachnospiraceae bacterium | reverse complement strand
TGGTTTCCGTCCATTGACAAAGGAAGATGTAATCAGCATATTTAAGCTGATGCGTTAACATAATCTATTAATAAGTAATAACTGTAGCTATTCAGTATGATTATAGTTACTAATAATTTAGGCATCTTGACTACAAGGTGCCTTTTTTGGAAGTGTATTTCCGTGTTAATGCACATAATTGTAAATAAAATATGAACACAATGTGACTTAATTGTTTATAAAATGAAAATTTTCTTGCATATTTCGGATGGCAGTGCTATAATAGCACCGACATTAGAACAAAGGGGAATGAGATTTGAAAGTAACGAAAGAAACAAGTGGAAGATTTATTACAGCAATATATGTATGTGTGATGCTAATAGGTTTTCTGCTTTTTTTCCGATTAAGCTATACAAATATAACAGCATCTAAATACTATTTTTTCCTTGTTTCAGCGGTGGTGTATCTGGTATTGCTTGCTGTGGCAGTGGTCTGTGGTGCAAAGTGTAAGCTGGGAAAATTATCAATAACAGATATAGGAATGCTTTTATTTGGAGTGGCACACCTACTTGCATGGTGTTTAACAGATGATAAGTACAATGCTTTTTTTGGTGAAGACAGCCGCCATATGGGGCTTTTGGTATATTTATTATATATTGCCATATATTTTTGTGTAACGCGTTTTCTGGTATATCGTCAGAATTATACATATGTGTTTGCATTTGGCTGTTGCTTGTACTATATTATGTCAGTGATGCAATATTTTAAGGTAGATTTTTTTGGAACGTATTCAGAAATTAGCGAACAATCCAGCCATTATTTTATGGCTACCATTGGAAATGTTAATTTCTGTGCGGCGTTTGCTGCCAGCAGTATAGGATTTTTTTCCTTATTATATGCCACTGCAAAAGACAAGATACAGCAAGTAATCAGCGCTGTTTGCTGTACGCTGGGAATAATGTCTTTATATGTTTTTAACAGTGATGGCGGATATTTAGGATTGATAGCAGTTGCTGTGTTGCTTATATTATTATTTTTAACACACCAGACGACAGTAGAGCGTATCTTAGAACTTGGGCTTTTGTATACAGGAGGGATTATCTTCCTGTTTATCTTAAAGGATATTATAGGAATGGATGTGTGGGAGGAAGGTATTTCTTCTATTCTAAACCGTCCGACCTGGTTTGCAATAGCCTTTGTGGTGATTTTACTGCTTAGAATGGTATCCGTACTTTTTCATATATTTTTTAAGGAGTATAGAAAAGAAATTGTAATTATCGGTACAGTAGTAGTGGCTCTTATTGGTGTGACAGGAATAGGTGTTATCATCTTTTTCTGCAGAGACTGGTTCTTAAGTCATACAAACAATGATTTGGGACTTACAAGTGGGCGGACTTATATCTGGGATTATGTGATGGATGGATATAAAGAATTCCCTATTCTAAATAAAATTTTTGGACTGGGGCAGGAGACCATGCGTGAATATTGCCTGACACATAACGTGCAGGAATATTATGCAAAGTTCAAAAGTATTTTAGATGCAGCTCATTGCGAATACCTTCATTATCTGTTTACTTTAGGTATTTTCGGAGCAGTATCATATTTCATTATGTTAATATCCTTTTTGGTATCTGCATTTAAGTGGGCAAAGAAAAATCCAATGTTATATGGAATGTTAGGATTTGTAGCTGTATATGCTACCCAGGCAATTGTCAGCATAGCAGAACCGGCGGTAACGCCATTTTTGTTTCTGATGATAAGCATAGGCTGTTCTATGATTTATAGAGGAAAGCAGAGTAACTATTCAGAACAGGACTGTGCTGAACTGCATAGTCCGTATGAAAACGTAGTGGCAGCAGGCCAAAATCCATCACCGTAGGTGATTCTGCATGGATTTTTGCATGTTATTATGAATGTAATTCATAATAACATTGGTAACCTATGAGGGTACTGAATAGTTACAAAGCAGAAACAAAGCAGTCAAATGGAGTGATTGGAATGAAACAGAGATTTGATAAAATATTATGGACTCGCAGAGCACTTTTGATTATTTATGATGTTCTTGCTGTATGGGCAGCTTCTGTAGGGGCACTGTTGCTTCGTTATAATCTTCGTGTGGATGATATAGAAGTTCGATTTTTAAACACAATGTCGGATTATTTTTTGATACAGGTATTGATTACCATTGGTGTCTTTATTGCATTTCATTTGTATCAGAGTCTATGGAAGTATGCCGGAATGTCTGAATTTCAGAATATTGTGTTTGCCTGTATTGTATCTACCGGATTATACTTGCTAGTAATAAAAATGACAGGTGGATTTATGCCGCGAAGCTATTATCCGATTTATGGAATGCTGCTTTTGGTTTGGATTATTGGAAGTCGTTTTTTATATCGTTTGTTACGATATCATCTGAACCAGTTTCGTGCCGGCAAATCCGGAAGTTTAAAGAATGTAATGGTAATCGGCGCTGGAGAAGCTGCTAATGATGTATTGAAGGAAATTATCGAAGGAAGAGGATTTTGCTGGAAAGTAAAATGTCTGATTGATGATGACAGTTCAAAGTTAGGTCGATATGTACAGGGCGTAAAGGTTGTAGGAAATCGTAATTTTATTGTGGAAGCAGCGCATCTTTATCAGATTGATCAGATTATTATTGCCATGCAGCATATTAATGAAAAGGATTTAAAGGATATTCTGCTTATCTGCCAGAAGACAGGATGTAATATTAAGAAGATTCCAAGTATGCAGCAGATTGTCAGCGGCGAAATTAACCTTCATCAGCTTCAGGATATCAGTCCGGAGGATTTGCTTGGACGTACACCGGTATCTGTAGATATTGAATCCATTATGGGTTATGTTTCCGGTCAGGTAGTCATGGTAACAGGTGGTGGTGGCTCTATTGGTAGTGAATTGTGCCGCCAGATTGCTTCTCATAAGCCAAAGCAGCTAATTATTGTGGACATTTATGAGAACAATGCTTATGAAATTCAGCAGGAGCTGTTGCGTACGGTACCAGACTTGAATCTGGTGGTTGTCATTGCTTCTGTTCGTAATACGAACCGTATCAATATGTTAATGAAGGAGTATAAGCCGGATATTATTTACCATGCTGCTGCGCATAAACATGTACCCCTTATGGAAGACAGTCCAAACGAAGCGGTAAAGAATAATGTATTTGGCACATTAAAGACTGCCATTGCAGCAGGAGAGAATGGAGTAAAGAAATTTATACTGATTTCCACAGATAAGGCAGTAAATCCAACCAATATTATGGGAGCAACAAAGCGTATCTGCGAAATGATTATCCAGAGTATGAATCATTACTATGATACTACATATGCTGCTGTTCGTTTCGGTAATGTGTTAGGAAGTAATGGAAGTGTAATTCCGCTGTTTAAGAAGCAGATTGAAGCCGGAGGACCAGTAAAAGTGACACATCCGGATATTGTACGTTATTTTATGACCATTCCGGAAGCAGTATCTTTAGTGCTTCAGGCAGGTGCCTATGCAGAAGGAGGAGAAATTTTCGTTCTTGACATGGGAGAACCGGTCAAAATATTAGATTTGGCAGAAAATATGATTCGAATGGCAGGCTATGTGCCAAACGAAGATATTATGATAGAATTTACCGGACTCCGTCCGGGGGAGAAGTTGTATGAGGAAGTGCTTATGGCAGAGGAAGGTATGAAAGATACGGCAAATCCGATGGTTCACATTGGAAGCCCGATTACCTTTGACGAGGAAGAATTCTACCATAAGTTAGACTGTTTAGAGATGGCATCCTATAAGGAAAAGGGCAATATTAAGTTCTTAATTCAGGATATTGTGCCAACCTATACGCCTTTTTCTCCAAAAACATGCAAGCAGGAAATCAATGTAGAGGGTAAGATATGTATCGAACATATATAAAAAGAGCATTTTCTATTTTTTTATCAGCAATATTGTTGATAGTGTTAAGCTGGCTTTTACTGGTATTAGCAGTGCTTGTAAAATGCACTTCAAAAGGTCCGGTGTTCTTTAAACAGAAACGTGTGGGAATGAATAAATCACATTTTATGATGTACAAATTCCGTACTATGCGGACAGATACGCCAAAGGATGTGCCAACCCACTTGCTTCAGAACCCGGAGGCTTATATTACACCGGTAGGTAAGTTTTTAAGAGCATCCAGTCTGGATGAACTGCCCCAGTTAATCAATATTTTAAAAGGTGATATGGCATTTGTGGGACCAAGACCGGCATTATATAATCAGTATGATTTGATTGCAGAACGGGATAAATATGGCGCCAATGATATCCGTCCGGGACTTACCGGACTGGCTCAGATTAGTGGCCGTGATGAATTGGAAATTCCTATAAAGGCTGCTTTTGATGGGGAATATGTAAAGAAAATAAGTGTGTGTATGGATATACAGATTTTTTTGAAAACTATAGGAAAAGTCGT
The DNA here is from genome assembly GCA_045122835.1 of Lachnospiraceae bacterium. Classification (GTDB taxonomy): domain Bacteria; phylum Bacillota; class Clostridia; order Lachnospirales; family Lachnospiraceae; genus JBGVMW01. Next base: position 7,739 of record JBGVIB010000186.1, on the reverse strand, counting down.
GAAGCATGATGGTGTTGTGGAAGGCGGAAAAAAATAACCATGAGACATACAGCAGAAAAAGTAGTAGTTTTGATGTCATCTTATAACGGAGAAAAGTATATCGGACAGCAGCTTGACAGTATTTTCAAGCAGGACTATCCGAATGTGGAAGTGTTAGTCCGGGACGATGGTTCTACTGACAAGACAACAGAAATTTTAAAGACATATGAGCAGCAGCACCATAATCTGCAGGTAATTTATGGCGAAAATAAGGGAGTGATAGAAAGCTTCTTTTCACTTCTTAGCCACGCAGATTCTAAGGCTGCTTATTATGCTTTTTCAGACCAGGATGATATCTGGTTAAAGGATAAAATTAGTGTGGCAGTTAAGGCAATTCGTAGGGAAGATGAAAATCTTCCTGTTTTGTATGCTACAGAGGTGCAGCCTATTGATGAGGAAGGGAATTTATTAACAAAAGCAGTATTAAGTGCTCATACCAGACCATGCTTTTCTAATGCATTGGTGGAGAATGTCTGTGTTGGCTGTACAACAGTAATGAATTGCAGTGCTTATCAGCTATTGAAGGACAAGAAGCCTTCATTTACCATTATGCATGACTTTTGGTGCTATCTGGTGGTGTCCTGTTTTGGAAAGGTGATTTACGATAACACACCACATATCCATTATCGTCAGCATCAGGGAAACGTCCTTGGTGTTTCCACCAGTAAGGTGGGATTGCTGCAAAGACGAATACAAAATTTTAAAAAGCATAGAAAAACTTTGTACAAACAGGCAAAAGAATTTAAGAAACTCTATACACCGGATGGAGAAAATGGTATTCTGTTAGAGGAATTTATACAATCTGAAAAAAAATTAGGAAAACGACTTCGTATCGTCAGAGGAAAGCGTATTTTCCGCCAAAACAAAGGTGATAACTTGATTTTTCAGATATTGTTGATTACCGGAATTTTATAAAATAAGGATAGTTGTTATGTTTAAAGCGTTAAAATATGTCTTGCAGGAGCATACAGAGAATAGAAAACTCATTCTGCTAATGGCAAAAGAGGAAATGAAGAAAGCAAAGGTAAGAACCAGCATTGGTATTGCCTGGGATTATATACACGATTTGATTTATTTCTTTGTCTATACACTATTTCGAGTAGTGATGAGTGGAAGTGGTAATGTAGATGGCATGGAAAGCGTGCTGTATGTGCTTACGGGGCTGATTCCGTGGTTTTTCATGAATGAAGTATTAGTAGCAGGAACCATGGCAGTAAAAAAGAATAAGGGCATTATACGCAGTATTAGATTTCCAATTACCATTATACCGACCATTGATGTGGTAAGTATTTTTATTAAGCGTTCCTTTACCCTTATTGTGTTATATATCGTATCTGCATGTTTTGGACATGCGGTGGACTTGAATATTTTTCTATTGATTTATTATATGGCGGCAATGTTTGCCTTTATGCTGGGAGTCAATATGCTGATATCTGCTTTTGTAGCAATTTCAGAAGATTTTCACCAGATCTTTTTGGCGCTGGTGAGAATCCTGTTTTTCTTTATACCGGTGTTGTGGAGCTTTTCAAACATTCCATTTCACAGCTTGCGGATTGGGTTAAAGTTAAATCCTATTGTATATGTCATTGAAGGCTTCCGGGACGCCTTTGTGTCAGGGGGCTTGCCATCTTTGCGGGCAACCTTGTATTTCTGGGTTGTTACCATTGTAGTGAGCGGACTAGGATGCTTTGTACAATACCGCTTGAGAAAGTATTATGCGGATATCATGTAAAATGTCCTGGAGAGTGAGGTTATATGAGTACACGAATCAATGTGGAACATCTTACAAAAACGTATTATTTGTTCCAAAAGGAATATATGATTTTAAAATGGCTGTTCTCAAAGAATGGAACAGCAAAAGAAAAAACGGTGCTGAAAGACATTTCTTTAAAGATAGATTCCGGGGAAATTGTAGGCTTAATTGGTAAAAATGGTGCCGGTAAATCTACGCTGATGAAATTAATTGCAGGAATTACCTTTCCAACAGCAGGAAAGATTGAAGTAAATGGTTCTGTAGGTTCCCTGATTAATTTAAGTGCCGGTTTTAATCCGGATTATACGGGAAGAAAGAACATTTATTATAAAGGAATGTTATTAGGTAAGAAAAAAGAAGAAATCGACGCCGTTATGGATGATATTATTGAATTTGTTGATATTGGCGAGTATTTTGATTTGCCCCTTCGTATGTATTCTTCAGGAATGTCGGCAAGATTAGGATTTGCACTGGCAGTATTTTCCGATCCGGATATTTTGATTATTGATGAAGTGTTTGCAGTAGGTGATAAGTCATTTCAGGAAAAGTCAAAGAAAAAGACAATAGAGATGTTTCGGTCGGGAAAGACAATCTTGTTTTCTTCCCACTCAGATGGGTTGATTCGTCAGTTTTGTAAACGTGTTATCTACATCAAGGATGGAAAAATTGCATTTGATGGTCCGGTAGAGGAAGGACTTGCCATGTATAACAGGGATTTGAAAGGAAATGGAAAGTAAGAAAATGAGTGGAAAAAATAGGTTAGGAATTTTTCTTTTTTGTGATGCACAGGGAATCGTAAGCGATTATGTTACATATATGCTTGATGATATGATGAAATGTGTGAAGCATATGGTAATTGTCTGCAATGGTATTTTAGGTGATGAGGGAAGGGAAACCTTCTTAAAATACACGAACGATATCATTGTTCGCCCTAATGAGGGATTTGATGCAGCAGGATGGCGTCAGGCTATGGTGGATTACCTTGGTTTTGATAAAGTGGCGGAATATGAGGAATTGATTTTGTTCAATGACTCTTTCTTTGGTCCATTTCACTCTTTTGAAAAAATATTTGCAGAAATGGATGCAGAAAATGTGGATTTCTGGGGATTAAGCTCTCACGGTTCCACCCCGGATATTTATGGCTATACCGAATTGGGATATCGCCCGCGTTATATTCAGACATATTTTATGGTGTTTGGTGAAAAAGTTATCCGTAATAAGGAGTTTCAGGACTACTGGATTACTATGCCGGTTTATACAGACTTTAAGCAGTTGTCAGAACGTCATGGTGCCTCCTTTACTCATTTTCTTGAAAATTTAGGATTTACCTGGGATGTATATAGCAATACCTGGGATTTGGAATCTGAGGATTTGAAGAAAAATATGTCTCACCATTCCTTTAATGCTTATGAAATGGTGGCACGCCGTAAGTTCCCAATTTTAAAGCGTAAAATATTTGTTACACCGAAAACCACAGTGTTGCGTTATAACAGTTCTGATGATTTGCGGAAAGCATTGGACTATGTGAGAAAACATACTAATTATGATGTGCAGATGATTTACAGTTATCTGCTTCGTTGCTATAACATTACGGATTTGAAAAATAATCTGAACATGAATTATATTTTACCTGTGGAAACAGGAGCAGTCAGCAACAATCATAATGGTAAGAAGGCAGCGGTTGTAGCGCACATTTACTATAATGAGCTGATACATTATTGTTGGGAATATTTAAGCCAGATTCCAGAATCCATTGACCTTGTGATTACTACAGACTGCGAAGAAAAGAAAGCTGCAATTCTTGCAGCGGCAACCAGACCGGCAGAAGTGATTTTAGTGGAACGCAGAGGGCGTGATTTGGCAGCTCTTTTAGTTGGTGCCAAGGAATATCTGATGAAATATGATTATTTATGCTTTGTTCATGATAAAATGTCAAGACAGAAGGAACATATTACTGTAGGAGGCTCTTTCTGTGACTTATTGTGGGATAATCTGTTAATCAGTGAGGATTATATTGAGCAGGTACTGCATTTGTTTGATACTCATGAAGAATTGGGCTTGTTGATGCCTCCTGCGGTTATGCATGGAACGTATTTTATTTCCAGCGTGAATTTCTGGACAATCTGTTATGAGAAAACACTGGAACTGGCAGAAAGTCTGAAAATAAAAGCAAATTTTGACCATGACAAGCAGCCGATAGCAGTAGGAACGGCTTTCTGGTGTAAGACAGATGCGCTAGCACCATTATTTGAGTATCCATGGACCTATGACGATTTTCCAAAGGAACCAATGGATAATGATGGGACTATCAGCCATGCATTAGAAAGAATTTTACCGTTTGTTGCCCAGAGTCAGGGATATTTCTCCGGATGGGTGATGAATAATGAGTATGCGGCAACAGATATTGAAACAAGCCGTTATATGTTGGGAGATATATTAAAGAAATTAAAAGGAATGCCTGGTATTGTAATGTCCAATTTCCAGCACTTATCCCTGTCTTTAGAACAGGTAAAAAACCTTCGTGGTGTCCAGATGGTTACCGTTGGTGTAAAAGGTGCTGTGAGAAGCTATATTGCAAGACATACACCAGAGAAATTAAAAAATATGTATCATAGACAAAAAGGCAGAATGGAGATGCAGGACAATGGACATTCGGGAAATCGTACCTAGTGAAGAATACAAAATAGAAGATGAGTATGTCAACCTTGACAAAAAACTGTTAGCAAGTGTGAAAAAACATACTGTAAACGAGTATAACAAGGTGATTGCAAAAGAAACAGATTATAAGATTACAGATGCATTATCCCATTTGCGGGCAAATTGTATTGAGTGGCTTCCAATTGGAGAAAATGACAGTGTATGTGAGATTGGTTCCGGCTATGGTGCAATTACAGAGTTTCTCTGCGGGAAAGCAAAGAGTGTGACTGCAATTGAATTAGAGGAAGAAAAAAATCTTGTGAATCGTGCACGTAACCAGCGTGTAAAAAATCTTAAATGTATAACAGGAACCTTTGATAAGGCAGTGGGAGAATTTACAGAGAAATTTGACTATATTTTTCTGGTTGGAAGTTTAGAATGTCTTGGCAGATATATGTCAGAGAAACAGACGTATTCAGAAATGATAGCGTCTATCAGTACACATTTAAAACCACAGGGAAAGCTTGTCATTGCAACCGCTAATAAATTTGGCTTAAAATATTTTGCAGGCTGTCGTGAGGTTCATTCTAAGCATTTCTTTGACAGTTTAGAGGGCAATGACGAGAATATCAGGCTTTTTACAAAAAAGAGCTTAGAGGAGCTGTTACATGGGTCAGGACTGCCATATACAGAGGTATATTATCCATATCCGGATTACCAGTATGCAATGAGCATTTTTTCAGATGAGTATCTGCCACAACCGGGAGATATTATCAATGTAGCTTATAATTGGGACAAGGACAGATTAAAATTGTTTGATGAGGCAAAGGCGTATGACAATATTGTAAAAGAAGGTATGTTTGCAGAATTTGCCAACTCTTTTGTGGTTGTTGCTGCTAAGGAAACAATTGCAAGGGAAAAGAAGAAAATATTTGTGAAATACTCCAACGACAGAATTGATTACTGCCGCATTAAGACAGAAATTTTACAGGATGCAGATAATAATCGCTATGTACAGAAGCTTGCCATGTCCCGTTTTGCAGAGAAACACATGGAAAATATGGAGCAGTCTTACCAGATGTTAGAAAATATGTACGGTAAAACTGGCGTGAAGATGAATGTCTGCAAAAAGATACCGGGAGGGCTGGATTTTGAATTCCTTACAGGAACTCCCCTTGTCACCTATCTGAAAGAAGCCTTAGAGCAGAACAGAGAGCAGGAGTTTTTTGATTTGATTGGAAGATTAAAGAACATATTAGAGGAGGCCTCCCAGGGATTTTTCGTAAGTTCCAAGAAGTTTAAGGACATTTTTGGCGATGCGGAACTGCCAGGAAATTTAAAGGCAACAGGCAGTATCAGCAATATTGATTTAATTTTCCAGAATATATTAATAGATGCAGATGGCGTCTGGAACGTGATTGACTATGAATGGAGTTATCCATGTGCAGTGCCGATTCACTATATTTTGTATCGTTCTGTATTTTATCTGTTCCGCAGTGGTATTTTAGCAAGTGCCTGCAAGGATCCGGGAATGCAGGACCGTGTATATGAGTATTTGGGCATTACAAAGGAAGAACAGAAAGAATACTACAAGATGGAATTGAAATTCCAGAAATATATTGTAGGTCAGTTTGTGCCATTGCGTCAGCTGAAACAGACAGAAAATATTGAACTGCAGGGCAAGCCTGTTACTGTCTTTTATGACAAGGGAGATGGCTTTCAGGCAGAAGACAGAATTGTTACGGATACACATGTTGATTGCTATGGAGATGCCACCATTCGTTTAGAAGTTGGTACAGGTATTGGACGTCTTCGCATTGACCCGGTGGAGCATGCCTGTGTGGTGAAATGCGAAGTTGCTGTAAATGGCAAGGCTGTGAGCATCAAGCACAATGGACGGAACCTGCGCAAGGGCTTTGTATTTTTTGAACATAACGACCCGCAGATTTATGTGAATATGTCAGGGCAGAATGGTGGCGAAGTGGAGGTTGCATTGACTGTTTTGAATATGAATGATAAGGTAAAAGAGGACTGTTTTACCATCTTTGGAAAAGGCAATCGACTTCGTTATTATGCAGGGCTGGCAAAGCGTAAGTTTTTCTCTTGATACAATACATGAAAATTAATAAAATTTTTAAATTCAGTACCATATCTGTGAAAACACGGGCATGGTGCTGAATTGTTATAGAAAGAAAATTGATATGAAACTTTTAATTACTGGAAAAAATGGATATGTTGCAACAATGCTGGCATCATATTTGAAGCAGGATAAATGGAATAACAATTACGCTGTGACTGGCATTTCACTGCGAAATGATGATTGGCGCAGCATGGATTTTTCATCATATGATGTGATTGTTCACACCGCAGGAATCGCTCATGTTGATATTGCTTCTGAACAGTCGGCGGGGTATGAGCAGCAGAAAAAGGAATATGACAGAGTGAACCACCAGCTGACAGTAGAGGTAGCGAAAAAAGCTAAAGAATCTGGTGTGAAGCAGTTTATATTCTTAAGCAGTATTATTGTATACGGTGAAAGTGCACCAGCAGGCAAAGATAAGCTTATTGGGTGTCAGACTGATACAGCACCAGTGAATTTTTATGGAGAGAGCAAGCTCTTTGCAGAGCGGGATTTAGCTCCCCTTGAGGATGAACAATTTACTGTTGCTATTCTGCGCCTGCCTATGGTATATGGTCCTGGTTGTAAAGGCAATTTCCGGTTGCTGAAAAAGGCTGCGAAAGTGTTGCCTGTATTTCCGAAGTCTACGGGGAGCAGAAGTATGATATACATTGATAATCTTTGTGAATGTATTCGTTTAATTGCAGAGCACAAGTTAGCAGGCTTATTCTGCCCGCAGAACAAGGAGTATGTGAATACAGCGGAATTCATGAAGTTATTGCGAGGTGCTCATGGCAAAAAACTTCTGATAGTACCAGGGTTCCAATGGATGTTATCATGGCTGGGGGCTGGCAAAGGAAAAGTGTCGGTTGTGGTCAATAAGGTATTTGGGAGTCTGCGCTATGAAAAAGAGTTCGGTGTGCTGCCTGATGGAATGGAGTATCAGATTGTGGGCTTGGAGGAAAGTGTGAAAGAGTCGGTTTGATGTGACTAGTTTAGAAATATGTCTCATGTTTCAAATTCTGGTTTGTGTAATTGTTTAATCATAGTGGCTACCCGGACGCCTAGTGTAAGCTGTCTGGATTGCCTAATCATATGTGTAAACCGTCCGGCTGAGAGAGGGGATGTAGCTTGCTATCAGAGGCTAGGAATTTAGCTGTAAGTGGTTCTAAGGGCGGTGATTTGTGCATA
>JBGVIB010000185.1:0-5478 GCA_045122835.1 Lachnospiraceae bacterium | reverse complement strand
CTGCAACAGTCGAGTAGCCAAAGGCGTAAATCCAGATGTGGGTTTACGCCTTTTTTGTGTGTAACTTTTCAAATCCGCTGTCGGCACTAAGGCTGTGTATTTTACAGCCTTAGTGTCCGCTACGTTTGAAGGGAGCGAGAGCGCGTCAAATATAGACTATGTAGTAAGCAGCTATTTGCACAAACAATTCTGACAATTTACGGATGGTTATCACTTTTGCAAATGCCTATCTAAAGAGGCAGAATGAAAGGAACACAATGAAAACATTTTTAAGAAAACATTTGAAAGACAGTCAATTCTCATTTCAGTTCAGCTATAAGGCTGTTTTTGGATATATTTTTCTTTTAGTATCATTACTATATTTGATTACCCACAACGGCTTCATGCCAGCAGGCCACCCTAAAAGCATCAGCATACTCAAAATAATGTTGTTGACTGCTGTATTTATTATCAGCATTCTTCTTTTTCACATTAAAATACAGTGGAATGAACAAGCAGAATGGTTTATTACCAAGGTGCTGCTGGTGTGTTCACCTATTTTTTGTTATTTATTTTTGGAATTGACACACAAATCAAACTTTTATAAATTCAAGCCATACGATACCTTTATGAATCTGCTGCTTCTGGCATTTTTATGTATTGCCTGTATTGTGATTACTAACAGATTCCGTATTGCCATGATACTGCCGGTTGCTATTTGCTTTATATTTGCAATAGCAAACACTTTGGTATACCGTTTCCGTGGCTTTCCACTGTTAGCTTCTGACTTTACCTTAATTGAAAGTGCGGCTGCCGTTGCCGGTAACTATGATTATACAATCAGTTACACCCACGCATTGATGTTAATCTTGTTTGTTGATTATATTATTTTTGTATTCAAATTAAAAAACAGCAAACTTTTTGACAAAAGCTTTTTCCTGAAGCGCCTTATTGTTTTAGGAAGCACTTGTATTGTTTCCTATGTGGTTATCCTTGCAACCAACCTGACAACAGATCCATTTGTACATATTAGTCAGTTTAAGCCACAGAACAGCTATCGTGACCATGGAGCTGCCCTTACTATTGTAGGAAGTGTTCATTTTACTCTGGTTACGGAGCCGGAAGACTATTCTGCGGAAGCTGCAGCTGCCATAGCTGATAACTACACATCTGATTCTGCTTCTAAGTACGATATGGAAAAAGCACCTGATATTATTGTTATTATGAATGAAGCTTTTTCTGATTATCAGACCCTATATGATTTGAATATTAAGGAGGATACCCTTTCCTTTTATCACAGTTTGACAGAAAACACGATTTCCGGAAATATGTATGTGTCTATATGGGGAAGCCAGACTGCCAATACAGAATATGAATTTCTTACCGGCAACAGCAAAGCTTTTCTTCCAGCAGGAGTTGCTCCATACCAGACCTTTATCAAAAGCAACTCTACCCACCATTCTCTGGTACACAGCATGAAGCAGATTGGATATAGTGGAAATTTTGCCATGCATTCCTACACCTCAGTGGGATACAACCGAAAAGTGGCTTATAATGTATTGGGTTTTGAAGACTTTATTACCATGGAACAGTTTGAGAATCCTTGGAATTACCGTGATTACATTTCTGACCAATGCCACTACGAGAACTTAATTTCCCATATGGAGAAAACGAAACAGAACGCAGATGGACCTGTATTTGCTTTTAATGTAACTATGCAGAATCACAGTTCTTACAAGCAGATATTTGATAATTTACCTCTTACTCTTAAAGTAAAAGATGAAGAATATAGGGATAAGTTAGATTTAAGAACTTATGTAAATCTGTTAAAGAAGACGGATGAAGCCTATGAATACCTGATTAACTATTACAGTAATCAGGATGATCCGGTTATGATCGTGTTCTTTGGTGATCATCAGCCTAGTATTGAGATGTACTATGATGAAAATGATGAAATGCAGAAATATCAGATTCCATTTAAAATCTGGACAAATTATGATATTGAGGAACAGTACATTGAGAAAACCAGTCCAAATTATTTAGGAGCCATTATGATGGATGCCGGCGGCCTTCCTTTAACCGGCTACCAGAAGTTCCTTTTGGAATTATCTAAGGAAATACCTGCCATTACCGTAAACGGCTACTATGGAAGCAATGGGAAGCTTTATGAGGCAGAAGATACAACTTCTCCTTATTACGATCGCATTCATCAATATCATTTGCTAGAATACAACAGCTTATTTGACAGCAAAAATTTATTGCAGGAATTCTTTTATCTTAAGTAACACAAAACGTGCAAGCACGCTCTGGTAATTTAACTTACCAGTGGACTTGCACGTTTTTATTATTATTTAATGGTATTACTACTCTTTTTACAACCAGTTGATTTCAAAAGCCGAATTGCATTTTTCTTTTTTGCACCTGTCACTTTGTTACTTTTGATTGTGGTTTTGTTAGAATTGCTGATATAAATTCCTTTTTTTGTCTTGCTTGTGGTTACAGTATTATTAGATACTGTGGCGCTTGGTGATTTGTACACCATAATTGATGTGTCACCAGCACTCTTTACGGTATTCTTCTGGATTTTTACCTTTGTACTGGAGGTGGTAGCATAGATACCGCCCTTCTTTGACTTTGTAATCTTGTTGGATGATACCATATTATTTTTACACTGGTACAGATAAATGCCGTATCCATCTGCAGAAGTAATGGTATTACCGGTAATATTTACATAGTCTGACTTGCTGATACGAACTGCATCCTTTCCAGTGGTCTTTCTTGTACCTGTAATTACATTCTTCTCAATCTTTGCAGTGTTCTTGCTGTTCGTTCCACCTGACTGATATACACCAATTGCATTTTTCTTTTTGGCTGTAACGGAATATTTCTGGATGGTGTTGCCGCTGATACTGCATCCTGTACTCTTTCCTGTAAGCCAGATTCCACATTCACCTGCTGACTCAATCACATTATTCTTTACAACGGTTCCTAGACTTGCTGAGTTAATATCAATGCCATCGCTTGTTGCAGAAATCGTATTACCATCCACTGCAGTTCCTGTGGCTTTTGATACCCAGATGCCGTCCTTGCCAGCACTCTGGACGCTATTACTATTTACACTGTTATTTGCAGATTTGTATATTACAATACCATCCTTGGTAGCATTTTGAATACTGTTACAGTTTATGCTGTTATTTGCAGAATTCTGTGTTACATAGACACCGGATACCTTGGGACTTGTAATGGTGTTAAAATTCGTTCCATCTACACCAACCGTACATCCATTTACCTGATACAGGTAAATACCATTATCAGCTGGTGTTTCCACTGTATTGCCGGATACCAGAGTGCCATCAGAGCCTGTATAAAGAGCAATACCTGATTCTCCCGAATTTGTTATCTTGTTGCCATTTACCGCAGAATTAGTACATTTTTTCTCCAACAAAATGCCATGCTTAGCAGAACCTATTATAGTATTGCCGCTGACATTGGTGGAAGGTGCCTGTGTCACAAAAATACCATATCTCTCCACGTTAGAAATAGTATTACCTGTAATGGTGATTCCCGGCATTGGCTTACTCTCCGAACCAGAAACACGAATGGCATCTCCCCATTGCTTGCCTAACAGCTTTACATCACTGATGGTATTATTCTGAATCACAATATTATAATTGGAAGGACTAGCTGTAACCACACCATTCAGTGGTGCTTTCAAGTCCCCATCCTTAGAGCCGGATAATTCTGTATACACAACAATAGCTTCCACACCGCCAGTAATGGTATTGCCGGATATGGTTGTATTCATGTAATTGTATAATTTTAATGCGGCATCTTCCATTCCTGTAATGGTGTTGCCTGTAATCTGAATACCATCATGAAATACACCTTTTACACCGGTATGACTTCCAATGGCCCTTGGACATTCTGAAAAGCTGCAACCAGAAATGGTAATATTCTTACATGCCAAATCATCCCACTTCACCGTCTGTATTGTTGGCACCAGTTCATTGTCGTGAGCAATATCTATCTGAATGGCTTCCTTTGGTTTTATAGTACCATTCTCATTTTTAGTGTTGGTACCATATCCATGGAAAGAACAATTTTCCACTTTAGAATCTGCCACACCTGCAAATACAATAAAATGGCTGCCGTTTGGTACATTTTTAAATTCCGCATTCTTTATTGTCACATTAGATGCATGAATAAAACGGAAGGATTCTATACCGTCTTTGTAGTCAAGAAGCGGAGAGCTGTCCCAGATACCGCCATCAACAGTGATGTTGGTAACTGTGTTGTACCCACCTTGATCGTTTACCAGTTTTCCCTCCAGTAAAGCACCACTTGCCTGCTGTTTTACGAAATGTGACCCAGATGCAGCTTTCAACGTAGTGTTGGAATACACAAAAAGCGTACTGTCTAACTTGTATTCCCCGGCTGGGAAATTGATAAGCAATTCACTGTACTGGCCATTGGCATTTAAGTTCAATAATGCCTGAATATCCTGATCGGTACAGCCCGGTGTCACTGTTACTTCATACACATTTTCACTAACCTGTGCTGCAGATACCGGCAATTCGGTGGTTACCACCGCTGTTGCTGCTGCCAGACACATTGCCCCTACTACTAATACTTTCTTTATCATATTTATACCCCTTTCTTTTAGCACGGTAACTTATCATATCCTCATATGTTACCTTTGTTGCCATGAAATAATTTTAGTGCACTTTTCTGTGGATCTATTTTTTCACAAGATGCTTCCGCAAAAATCCCAATGAATTATCCCGCAATGCTTTTAATTTGCTGCCCGCTTCCTCTTTATTCTTAGTAAAGAACATAGAGAAATCAAAGTCTGCTGCATCATATAATAGATGACTTTCCAAACCTAAGCTTTCTAATAAATCAATGGTTCTTGCTCCGGTAGAAGAATGTATCATGGAAATAAATGGTTTTCCAAAAATAATGGAAAATACAGTTCCATGGAATGAGTTTGTTACCACATATTCTGCCCCTTCAATCAGGCCAATAAATTCGCCCGGTGTAGATGTGTAGGTTCTCATAATCTCATTTTCAAATATCTGGTCTTTTCTTCTCTGGACAACCGGAAGCCCTAAGGCTCTTGATAATTTATTTACCAATCGTACCATCTGTCTGTTGTTTTCCATCATATAGACTAAAATGTATTTTTCGCCTAAAGATGGCTTTACAATGATGTCCTCATAATCCTTCTTCTCTAAAAGCAGTGTCGGGTCAATAACAACCTCAACCTTACCATCATACAATTCACTGACTGCCGGCAATGCACTGGACTCTCTTATGGATACTCCTTTATAATCCGCAAGAGCATTGTGTATCTTATGGGCATACATAACCGGAATAAAATCACTGCCGGTACTTGCTGCATAGGACAGCTTAATGGCGTTCTTTGGTGCAAATTCTAAATAAAAAGACGGATCATATCCTCCAATATGAGCATCATTCCACACCTGATCACTACCGGTA
>JBGVIB010000184.1:0-14018 GCA_045122835.1 Lachnospiraceae bacterium | reverse complement strand
TGTATTTTTCAATGATCAGGAGTTATACGAACTCGATTGGGACAATGAAAGTACCGTTGAGACGGTTGCCTTATTATCCCTCAAAACAAATCAACCTAAGTTAGAGGTTACAATGGAAGTAGATTCTGACAGTAATTACACACCAGAGGAACGTGCCATATATCAGAAGATTAAAGAGTATGTGAAAGACAAGTACGGTGTGAATGTGCATACTTCTTATATTGCACAGGTTAAGCGGATATGTGGTTTGGATATGGGCGAGAATTATAATAAGTCTAAGAAAGAGAATCCAGAGGTAAAGCAGTGTCCGCAGGAAAAAGTGGAGTATATTAAGGATGCGTTGAGGTATTTTGACTTATTGTAGAAATTTAATATGGATGACGCGGATTCAGACGATATGACACTAGAACTTCATTAGATAGAGAAATCTGTCTGATGGAGTTTTGTTGTATCAAATGATAATAAGTTGAATTCGTATAAATATGTGAATGGAGATGTAACAAATGGGAAGAGGAAAGCGGCGACGAAAATATATGCAAAAGAAAAAAAGAATGGAAAAGGCTAAGAGGGGTAAATTAGTCAGATTTGATTTGCAAAATTCCAGTCGCAAATATGCAGGATTTAAGGATAAATATTGTTATCAAACGAATATACATAGGCTGATATATAAAGATGCAAAATTCCAAAATGTTAGATACCAGGCATCCATTATTACAAATTGCAACTATAGGAATGCTTCACTTAGAGGAGTTGATTTTTGTAATTCAAATTTAAAGAATACTACTTTTAAAGGAGCATATTTTGAAAATGTTATTTTCGTGAATTGTAATCTAAAGGGAACAGATTTTACAGATGCAAAATTTAAGAATGTTTATTTTATAACAACCAATACGCAGGTTGCCAAAGGAATAGATATAGAAAAAGTTTCGATTTTGAACAAATATCCAAAAGATTTGCAGCTAGATAATAACTGTGAGGTTGCGTTATTTAGATTGGGACAAATTGAAAAAATATGTAAGTATCATGTGATTCATGTAAGTCCAACAAAAATAAATATGTGGATAATGTCAATTCTCTTAGAAAAATACGGAGAGGGTACAGGAAGAGCATTAAATGCTTTGGTAAGGCGAAAGGATAAGAGATTTTTTTATACGGTAGCATCATATATGAATTTTATTGAATCTTATTTGAAATTGTAGTATGATATGTATGTCCTGCCCTGGAACGGGGGAACTCGTGAAATGCCGAACGCAGAACGGGGACAATTAACGTTGGCTGGTATTCGAGGAGGGATGTCTATGGTGAATAAGTACATTACAGTAATTGCATTTTGTGGTTTCTTGTTGGAACAATTTCTTTGTAGCTCAATCCCATCCCGATTACTCGGGGTTATTTAAAAATGTAAGTTAAGTGACTAGGAGAAATTCTGGTCATTTTTTATTGTAAAAAAGATATTCAAAACTTGTAAGTATTGGCACTGCTTCGCCCATGACGGTAAATCAAAGGTTGAGGTGGTGTCATTTCTTATATTCATAAGCCAACTAAGAAGATGGTAGAAATACCGTCTTTTTTTATGAAGAAATTTAAGTAATGGAAGGAGATTGATATTATGTTATACGGTTACGCAAGAGTTAGCACACGAGGTCAGGCAAAGGATGGAAACAGTCTGGAAGCACAGGAGAATGCCCTACGGTCAGCAGGAGCAACTAAGATTTATGCAGATGCCTTTACTGGAACGAAAACACACCGTCCAGAGTTGGATAAGCTAATGGATGTCATGCAGTTAGGAGATACTATGGTAGTTACGAAGTTAGACAGGATTGCAAGAAGTGCCACACAGGGAATAGAACTGGTACAGAAGTTATTGGATAGAGGTATCGTAGTTCATGTACTCAATATGGGACTGATGGATAATACCCCTACGGGTAAGCTGATTCGTAATATAATGCTGGCATTTGCTGAATTTGAGCGTGATATGATTGTGGAGCGTACCCAAGAGGGTAAGGCTATCGCCAAGCAAAATCCTGATTTTAAAGAGGGTAGACCAAAGAAGTTTTCAAAGGCACAGATAAATCATGCAGTAGAGTTGTTAAACGAGTATTCATATAATCAGGTGGAACAGATGACAGGTATTAGCAAGAGTACATTAATACGTGCAAGAAAGGAACACGTTATATAGGCTAAAATATGTATATATTTAAAAAACGCAGTATAGGGTAAAAATATAGAAATTTGCGGAAGTACTCTACCCCTTTTATATATGGAAAGAAGTCTAGTTGCGTACCCAGCCCTATCTGTAGAAGTAATAATAGCCAGAGCCACGGTTGTACCATGACTTTGGCTATTGCTTCTTGTGGGCTTTAATCTTAGTAAATTCAATAATTTCTTTTTTATCAGATTCTGATATTTTTTCAAAGTAGTAGAGTAATTCTTTTTCAAGGTTGCTGAACATCTGGTATTTCTTTTGATTGTTCGGATTGTTGAAGTACTCCAAGAATCCTGCCAAATCTTCACTTGATTGTGTTGGTGCTGGTGCATCATAGTAGATGTTTCGGTCAATATCCATGGTAAGTTGCATCAGGTCGTCAACAGATATGTTGTAAAGTCCAGCAAGTTTAAATAGTGTTTCAGGGCTAGGAGTACGTTGTCCTGTTTCATAGTGAGAGTAAGTCTGTCTTACAATCTCCAAAGCGGATGCTACATAATCCTGTGTATACCCGTGTGCTTTGCGTAGCTCTTTTAATTTAGATGGTAATAGTTGGTTCTTCATAATCATCCACCTTTCTATATCAGAAATTATATTGATTAGTACCATTGAAAATGTAACATTATGTAGGAAAAATGCCGATAATATGTTAAAATGAATGTAGCTTTTTGGCTAAAATTGATACAGAGTGTAGCATTGAGTGAAGGAGAGGACGCTTATGATAGGTGAAACAGCTTTTCAGCCATACGCAATAAATACATTTAGTGGTAATGGTAAACAGTTCACAACTTTGACACCAGCTCATTATGTTACTCCGCATTCGGTAAAACCATATCGGAGAAAAGATGGTACTTATGTATCGGGATGCTGGCGAGATGGAGATGGTAATACGGATGTAAATAGAAGCACTGGTTATTTTGCAAGAAATCCAAATGCAGTACCTATAATTATTGAGAAGGGAAAGAAGTTGTAATGTTTGGTGGGAAAACGGACGTACAAGACATAAAATATGCAGAAATAAAGAAGAAATATACCATAAAAGACAAGGAAATCCGTGTACATATTCAGAATGGTATGACGGGTGTTGTTAATGGGGAAACCATTGTGCTGGATGAAGAATTGATTAACAATATGCTGGATGGGATAATGCAGGCAATAAGGAAGAACTATTCTAAGTATAACCAATTGCCACAGGAGATTATCTTGCGTAATGCTTCTTATAATAAAAAGACAGGAACAAAAGAGCAGGAAGGACAGCAAAGCGAGGAGATACAACCTGAACAGAAGATGATTGAAAGCTATGAGCCACGGTTTGAACTGGAGCAAATTGCGTTGAATCATTCTGTAAGGGAGCAGATTAAGACCGCTATTTCCGCAGTTAAATATAAAAAGAAGATGTCGGAAGAATGGGGAATGTCGGAGTATTTTGCTGGTAACAGAGCTATTATACTGAATTTTTATGGAAAGCCTGGAACTGGAAAGAGTATGACCGCAGAAGCAGTGGCAAAAGTTCTTGGTAAGAAAGTGTACCATATCAATTATTCCGAGTTGGAATCAAAGTATGTAGGAGAAACCCCTAAAAATATCCGTAAGGCATTTGAATGTGCGACAAGGGATGATGCAGTGCTGATATTTGATGAAGCGGATTCCTTTTTAGGTAAGAGGTTGACATCGGTTACACAGTCAGCAGATTATGGTGTAAACATTACCAGAAGTGTCCTTTTGATGGAATTGGAGAAGTTTAGTGGTGTGGTTGTGTTTACGACAAATCTTATCAGTAATTATGATGAAGCATTTAAACGCAGAATTTTGCTTAGTGTTTATTTTGATATGCCAGACGAAGATGCAAGAACTATGATATGGAATCTGCATTTGGGAAAGAAGATGCCGTTACATAGTGATGTTACAGCAGAAAGTCTTGCCAGTCGTTATGATGGTATTTCAGGTGCTGACATTAAGGATATGGTATTTTATGCTGCTTTGTATGCTTTGGATCAGGAAAAAGACGTGTTGGATATGTCAGTATTTGATTACTCATATAAGACTATTAGAGAACGATACGAAAATCGTGGTGGCGAGAAGGGGGTTGAAGTAGTATCTACAGAAACCATTACCGAAGAAGAATATCAAAGGGAAACAAGTACGCAGGAGGTAGGAAATGCTTGAAAAATTCATAACACTATACCGTAAAGCCGAGATGGGGATAATCAATGAAATGTCTGGAGCAAGTGAAAATGTAATGGATGAAACTTCATTTTATGATGTTGGTTATATGCAGTCACAGATAAGTAGGATTCAGAAAGAGATACAGCGTATTACAAAAGAAATAGAAGTGAGCTTAGAGGTAAATGAAGATTCTGATTATGAAAAGGAACGTCGGAACAGGCTTATGGAAGAAAGGGAACAGTTGTTGTTTCACATGATTTTTCTGGCATCAAACAGCTTTAAAAACCTTGATGACTGTATCAAGATGGCGGACGGACACAACTTTGCATTTAAACAGTGTATAAGAGCATTGAAGGAATATCAGTCTGGAGATAAAGAAAAGGCATTTGTATTACTGGAAGAATATTACCGTGCTTATGGAAGTGTAGAGGAACATTTTCTTGTAAATAAAGTGTTTGGACTGCTGTTATCAGAACGAAATTTATATCAGAAAGCTATTTCATTTCTGACTTATGCGTTACAGTTTGTGCCTGATGATACAGAGTGTCTGAATGTACTTGGCAGATGTTATAAGGCAATCAATGAAAATGACAGAGAAAATATTGTGAATGAAATAATATCGGTACTAGGTTGATGGAGGTAGAAGATGTATAGAGAAAATTATATACATAATAAGCAGGATGAAGCATTTGAGCAGTACCGTAGTGGTGTTATGTTTCAGGAGAGCATTGAAAAGGTTTATGAAGAAATTGATTTTAAAATGAAACAGCCTGACTTTTTAGGAAAGACGGTCAGAGTTACCGAAAAGCAGTTTCCAGAGGTTTATAAGATAATACAGAAATTATCGGTAAAGGGGCAAATTGAATGTCCAGAAGTCTATGTTTATGAAGATTATTATTATGGTGCGGAAAGCTATGGAATCAGCAAAACGTGGATTGAACTATCTGCTAAGACGATACAGGATTTTAGCAAAGAAGAGCTTACGTTTGTATTAGCAAGAGAAGTATATAAGATTGCTGATGGAGTGACAAAGCACAAAACCATGATGGAAGAACGGTTTAAGGTTATTCGTCAGATGGCACCCAATGAATTAGAGCAGGTGTCGAAGCTGTCATTTTATCATTGGTACAGACTGGCAAATTATTCGGCAGATAATTATGGTTATTTGATGTGTGGAAGTATTAAGAGTTCCATAAATGCTATTTTGCTGATGGTATTAAACAGTAAGATGCTTGTACAGCAGGTGAATATAAAAGAATTTATCGGACAGGCATCTGAAATAAACAAATTGGATGATATGGTTTATAAGCATACAAAGGCTGATGAATCCATACCATATGCACCGCATAGAATACAAAATTTGCTGTCTTATGCAGTATCGGAAAGAGGTATGGATGAACATACAACTAAGGAAAGGTAGGCAGACGAGATGTTAGGATGGGTAATTGTAGGAGCAGTGGCAGGAGCATTATTATTGACTGCGATTGATAGGTTTTGGAATGATATAGCTGGCTGGCTCAATAATACAGCGGCAAATGCAGTTGAAAAAGTATTAGGATATGATGCAAGAAAGTTTATGCAGAGAGCAGTTGCTAATGTTACAAGAATACATGATAAACTTCACAATAAGACGGTTGTGTATACAAGACAGAGTGCATTAGATACGCATATTCATAAGGTTACATTAAGTAGTACAGCTCCTGTATATGAACAGGAAGAAGAAGTAAAGGAACTGTTTGAAAGAGAAAGCACACAGGTAAATGAATTTGTGTATAAAAATTAAGGAGAATTACTATGGGATGGAATAATGTAGAAATAAAAGTAGAAACAATCATTGATGATAACCCAGGATTGTATATTCAGAGAATTGAAAAATTTATGGAATTAAAAGATTATGATAATGCACTAAAAGAGTGCGAAACATATAGACGTGTAAGCGGACAAGAGGAAGTATATGCTCGTTATGTAAAATGGATTCAGAATCTTAAATCAGGAAAAAGATTTAATGGAACAGTGGTTGAAGAAAAGTTAAAAAAGATAATCAGTGAAACTCTGAATGTAAATGTACAGTTTATGAACTCAGATACGAGATTGTCTGATTTAGATGCAGATTCCTTAGATGCTTTTCAAATTATAATGAGCATAGAAGAAGAGTTTAATATTGAAATTCCAAATGCTGATGCTGAAATGATGTCTAATTGTACATTAGGACAAATTGCAACATTTATAGCCCAGAAGAGGTAGACTTATGGCTGGATGGGAAAGCAGTAATGAAGAGGTTTATGTTGAAAAGGTGGAAGAGTTTGTAGACACAAATCCAGACCTTTATAAACAGCGGACAATAGCGGCATTAAATGAGTGCAGATATAAGGATGCCTTGAAGGAAGCACAATTAGCATTAAAATATGGTAATCAGGAATTGCAGTACCATGTTTTGATTGTGCGAGTATTGTTGGAAATGGGGCAGTATGATGTCTGTTACAAATATTTGATGGGAAGTGGATTGTGGAAGAATAGGAAAAGTAAAGAACTGTTATCTGATGAAAGAAATTATTTGTATTATACATATGCCAGATGTTTTAAAGAGTGCGGATTTGATATTTCAATGGCAGAAGTGATAATTGTCACGAACGATGGTAAAGGAATGTACTCAAATATACAATCTGCGGTTGCTTATCAGGGGGATAGAAAGAAAATATATTTGACTAAAGGAAGATATAATGAAGCATTAGGTATCATTGGAAAAGATGTCATAATTGAATGTGATGATATGGAGAGAGCTGTAATTACAGAACCTGTTCAAGTATTAAAGAGTAAAGCAAAGTTTAAAAATATAGTTTTTGATGTAAAGAAAGAAATGGTAATGTTATCTGCCAATGATGCACAGTGCAGTTTTACAGGTATTATTTTTAGGGGAAAAGGAAAAGATAAGAAACAGATAGGATTACACTTAACGAAATGTAAAAGCGTTAATTTGAATGATGCCACATTTGAAAATTTATTGATAGGAGCAATGGTTCTATCTCAAAACGTGAATATTGATAAGAGCCACCTAATAAATAATAAGATTGGTGTATTATGTGCATCTAAACAAACATTCAAAGAATCACAAAGCGTAATTAATTGTGTCGATAATCATATAGAGAAGAATGAGATTGGTATATGCTCTGCGTGTAATTCTCGTGCAAAGATTATCAGGACTTCTTTTGAAAATAATGTTGATGCAGTTATATGTATGGCTAATTCGATTGTTATACAGAATTTTGCAACAGAGATGATAGATTTGGACGGAATTAAGATATATCCCGATAAATTAGAGGTTTTCTTACAGGGTAAGAGTGGATATGTGGAAATAAAAGATAGTGAAATTCGTAAGTCGAAAAATGTAGGTATAGCTGTTTGTGACAAAGGAAGTATAGAAGTTACTAATTGTAAAATTGTTGGCAGTAGTTCTCTGGGAGGATTAGGTTATGGCGTATATGCTAAGGAGAATGGAAATATTATTTTGAAAGACTGTTTACTTGAGAATAACTTGAAAGCTATTTATACGACGGATAATGCTACTGTAGATAGAAGAAATGTACGTTTGTTAAACAATGATGTTGTTGGAGCTACATTGGAAGGTGTTAAGGGGCTCTTTAAAGCTTTAACCAATATATAAAACTTTATAGGTTTATAAAATTACATATATTTTTAGAGCGGTTCCTAGTTCAAATGCTTACGAAGAGTTCTAGTTTGGAACCCCACTAGGTAAATTTATAGCAATGATTAAGGCATCAGGAGAAATCTTGGTGTCTTTTTTTATTTGACCTGAGCAAGTCATTAAACTGCTCTTATTTTTATGCTCAAAATTACAACAGAAGGAGGTGCAGGAGCAATGGAAGATTTGTTATCCAAAATCTTTGACAAGGTAGCTTTCTACGAGAATGACGGTATCCATTTTGGCATGGAATATGATGCACAGGTGGAAGAACTGTTAAAACCATTGAGGGCTACGATGTCAGAATCCGATGCAGAAGAGGTTAAGGAGCTGGTGTATGCTGCTTCGTATCATGCAGAGAAGTATGGATTCATGCTGGGAGTACGCTTCATGGTGAAGTTTATGTCAGAAGCTATGGAATCAGCAGAGTAGCAGATGCTGCCACAATTACAACTGAATATGGAACAAAATTATGAAAGAACAGGAGATTAAAACCATGACGAACAACAATTTTAACAACGGAGCAACTAACAACAATTCAAACAATGGTAAAGGAGATTTTATTATGACAACAGGAACTATCGGAACAATGGAAGCATTTGCAGGAACAGTTAAGAGTGCTATGGAAGCGTATTTCGGTAATGATTACAAAGTGCAGGTACATACCGTAGTAAAGAATAATGATTTGTACCTGACAGGGCTTACCATTTTAAACCGAAGAGTGAATATCGCACCGACCATTTATCTGGAATATTACTATGAGCAGTACAGGGCAGGAGCAACTATGTCTGATGTGTGCCAGCAGATTATCCGTACCTATGAGGAACATAAGGGAACATTGGATTTTGATGTAAAATCAGTGACGGATTTTAACAGGGTAAAAGACCGCATCTGCTATAAGTTGGTAAGTGCTGACCGCAACAAAGAATTGCTGTCTGACACACCGCATATTAAATTCTTTGACCTTGCAATCATTTTCTATGTTCTGGTTTCCAGTGATGCAGAGGGCATGGGTACTATTACGGTGCATGATAATATTATGGATTTATGGAATGTCAGCAAAGAGAAAGTTTTTGAGCTGGCAGTACAGAATACCCAGAAATTATTCCGAGGTAAGGTTACATCCGTAGCAGAGGTAATGATTGACGTGCTGGCTTCCAGATTAGACAGAGAGTGTGCCTGTGAGTTCTTTGACCTGATGGCAGGAGAGGATGATATGATTCCGATGTATGTGTGTACCAATACTGCGAAGATGAATGGTGCAGGTGTTATTTTCTACAATGGACTGCTGAAAGAATTTGCAGACAGGGTAGGTAGTGATGTTTATATTATCCCAAGTTCCATCCATGAAACGATTCTTATTCCTGCTGGTGTCGGCATGGATGCAGATGAAATCAGGGATATGGTTAAGTGTGTCAATGCTACCGAAGTTGCACCAGATG
The DNA here is from genome assembly GCA_045122835.1 of Lachnospiraceae bacterium. Classification (GTDB taxonomy): domain Bacteria; phylum Bacillota; class Clostridia; order Lachnospirales; family Lachnospiraceae; genus JBGVMW01. The sequence goes on along the minus strand of JBGVIB010000184.1, from coordinate 4,504 downwards.
AAATCTTATCTGACAGTGTTTATTATTACAACCGTTTAACAGACCGTGTGGAAATTGCGTAATCCATGCAGGTCTTATTTTTTACTCAAAAACAAAGAAAATGGAGGATTTTAAGATGATGTACGACAAGAAAGAAATGAAAATTGTGAGCTTTCAAAGGGCTAAGGCATTGATGATGGAAGGTACTGCTGTTTATATGGTTGCTCTGGATGGAGCGTTGGAACTTATCACAGCAGATACGGACTGGAAGAAGATTCTGTTTCACAACATGAAGCAGGGAAGCTATGTGGTCTATCGTAAGAAGTTTACAGGTATTGGAGCATTTTCTAAGGATATCCATATCGGTAAGTGTAAATTTACTATAGAACATTCCAAAGAAGAAGGAGGTGGTGCATCATGGAAGTTTGCATCTTGCAGGGACAATCAATAACCCCTGAAATGCCTGGAGCTTGTAGCAGGTGCGGTCTGTACTTAAATACTTGTAGTCCAATCATTGAGAATGGATTTTTAGTAGGTGCGGAGTGCGATTATGATTATTGCTGTGACTGTCCGTATTGTGAAGATTGCGGGTGGTAGAAAGGAGATTCTATGAAAGAAATGGTATTAAAACGAATGGAGCAGGAACTGAACAAATATCGTGAGTATTTGGTGTCAGGTGAGATTACTGCACAAAAGATGCTGGAGGAAGCGTATCAGCTTGTGGTAAAGCAAGGATTGTATTATATCTTTGAGAACCATAACTGTAGCAGATTATCAGTTGCAGAATGGAGCTGGATGAATCAGCAGGAGAACATCTTGGATTATCTGTATGATTTATGGATGCATAATGATACGGATTTGACAGAAGAATTTGCTGAAATTATCCATACGGAAATTGTTTATGATATGGAGGAACATGGGAATGAATAAAAATCAGGAGAAAATAAAACAAGCCCTCGATTGTATTGAGGATTGTTTGGCGACAATCAATACAGACGAGGACTGGCTTAAATTCTTATCTTTTCAAAGTCTATTCTACAACTATAGCTTTGGAAATGCAATGCTAATTTATTCACAGAATCCAGAAGCAAGCTATGTGAAAGGTTATAAGGCTTGGAATCAGCTTGGCAGGTATGTGAAGCGTGGTAGTAAGGGGCTGGCTATTTTAGCCCCTTGCTTTAAAAAGGTGGAAGTGTTCAAAGAACCAGAGAATAAGGCGGTATATCAGGATGCAGAGGGAGAAAAGGAAACGAAAAGGATTGTATCAGGTTTCCGTGTCACTTATGTATATGATATTGCAGATACCGATGGTTCAGATGAATATTTACCTGTGCTGGTAAAAGGTCTTGCAGGTAACAGTGAGGAAGAGAAAGAAATCTATGAGAAGTTGCTGGCATTTATTTCTACGGATCATATCGTTAAGGAAGTGACAGGCACAGCTTCCAAAGGTTCATACAATCTGGAAACTGGTGTGATATGTGTAAGGGCAGACCTAGAGTATTTACAGAAGATAAAGACTATTTTACATGAATATGCACATGCCATTGATTTTAAAATGCACCCTGAACCTGATGTGAGCAGGAACAGACGGGAGCTGATTGCAGAATCGGTGGCATTTGTTGTCAGTATGCGATTAGGTCTTGATACCAGTTCCTACAGCATGGGCTATATCAAAAGCTGGCTGAAAGATACGGAAGAATTAAAAATCATTGCTGATACGGTACAGAAAGTGTCGGCACGAATCATCAACAATTTGGCAGAGTCTTCGGATTCTGCCTTTTCTGATTTAAGAGAAGAACAGGAGGAAGAAGCATAATGAACGCAAATATTTTGGTAGAAACAGAAGGCTTATCAAGAGAAGAATGGTTGAAGTGGCGTAAACGTGGTATCGGTGGCAGTGATGTAAGCTGTCTTTTGGGTATCAATAAATGGAAGTCGGAAATAGAACTTTGGATGGATAAGACGAACCAGACTAACGAATTACCAGTAGAGAATGAAGCTATGCAGTGGGGAAACATCATGGAGCCTATTATCCGTAATCATTTTGCAGAGGTAACAGGTAAGCCAGTGGTGGAAGTGAAAGCCATGCTCCAACATCCAGACTATCCATATATGCTTGCTGACGTAGACGGACTGACCCTAGATGATGCTGGTAATCCTGCTATTTTAGAGATTAAGACTGCCAGTGAGTATAAACGCAGTGAGTGGGAAGAGGACATACCTGCTTATTATCAGACACAGGTACAGCACTATCTTTGTGTTACAGGGGTAGCAAAAGCCTATGTTGCTGTTCTTATCGGTGGTAATTCTTTTAAGGTGTATGAGGTGGATGCTGATATGGAAATCCAGTCCATGCTAATTACGTTGGAGCAGGAGTTCTGGAACAAGGTACAGAATATGATTCGTCCTGAAATGGATGGTTCGGATGCGGCTAAGGATTTGCTGGATAATATCTACCGTGGTGGCATTGCAGAGCAGATAATACTTCCAGAGGAAGCAATCGAATATGTAGACCAGTACATAGAAGCCTGTGCCGAGGAAGACAATGCAAAGGCAAAGAAGCAGGAAGCCAGCAACCGTATCAAAGAAATCATGGGAGATTATGACAAGGCAAAGTGCCTGAACCATACAATTTCATGGAAGTCCGTAAGTTCGGAAAGGTTAGACACGAAAGTACTAAAAGAGGAACAGCCAGAGATTTACCAAAAGTATGTAAAGATCAGTAAATCACGCAGATTCACATTAAAGTAGGAGAGGTGGAAATCATGGGAAAGCAGATAGATTTAAAAGCATTATTAGAAAGTAAAATGGGTAGCATTGAGCCAGCAGAAGGGGCTAAAACTGCTATAGAACGTGCCGAAATGAACGTACCCAAGAATCTTATGTTTGATGCAGAAAGCACCGAATTTAAGCCAGAAACAAAGCCTGTAACGGCGTCAGGAGCAAGAGGCTTAACGGTAGAAGAAGCGAAGTCATTTGATGATGAAATGAACCGCTTTATTGATACCGTACTCATTGCTGGTATAGATTTTGGCATCATTCCGAACTGTAAGAAACCTACATTATTAAAGTCGGGAGCAGAGAAGATATTAAATTATCTGGGATTGATTGCAAGAACCGAAGTAACCAACCGTGTAGAAGATTATAATGTGGGATTCTTCTCATACGAAACCAAAGTGTACCTGATTGACTACAACGGAGTTGTGAAAGGTGAGGGTATTGGAATCACGAACACCAGAGAGGGAAAGTATGCTAAGACCAATGGTTACGCAGTGCATAATACGGTGCTGAAAATGGCTAAGAAGCGTGCGTTAGTGGATGCTGCTTTAAATGTAGGTAATCTGTCAGCGAGGTTCACGCAGGATGTTGAGGATATGAATATAGAACCTGATAATACAGGTGGCAGGAATCCAGAGGAACTAAAGAAGCCAAAGAGTGGAAAGCCAGCTACTAAGAAGCAGTTGGAGTATTTACAGAAGCTGATGCAACAGCATAATAATACTCCTGAAACCATGAATAAGTATGTGAAGCAGATGTATGGCATAGACGATTACACCAAAATCACAGGCGTACAGGCATCCGAACTGATTGAGAAGTACAAGGCTACGGAACAGTAATTTTTTTTAAAATGTCTACACCGTTATAAGAGGTTTTGATTATATTCTCTCTGGCGAAGTAGTGAGTGTACCAATTTTATCATAATTGTGTACAGGGTGGAAGTGTTATTTTTTATTACATTTAGGCATCTCCACCCTTAATTGCAGTATATTATCTATTAGGGAACTAAAGAAATCAAGGTGTAGCATCAGTAGTGAAAATGACTTGATTTTCTATACTATTGTCTACAGGAAAGGTGGCTATTATGGATAATGTAAATGTAATCGTAGCAGAGAATTTAAAACGTATCAGAGTAGGTAAGGGTTGGTCGCAGTCATTTGTTGCAGACCAGTTAGGAATCGCACAGAGAACCATTTCCAGAGCGGAATGTGGTTGTGGTATATCAAAGCGTACGTTAAAGATGTTATGTAGTCTATATCAGGTCACAGTTGCTTCGGTTTATGATGAATGTGTGCAGGAAGAACCGAGAGGAATACAGGTAGTACCTGATGAGGTGGCTGTCGGATTGCTTATTAGAAACTCATTTATTCAGGACTTGGAGCAGGAAGTGATATTGCGGTACACCGATACTATTCAGAAAGAAGCATTGATGATGAGAGAGGATATAGAGCAGATAATTCCAGAAGCACTTGTACCTAAGAAATCATATACAATTGCAGAAGTGATTACAGCGTGTATGCTGACAAATCAAAGGACTTTATCAAATATAAGGCAACTGGCAATAGCATAAATAGTAAGAGGACAGTCGTAGGTGGCTGTCCTTTACTGAGGCTGTAAATTTTTCTGTGTCTTTGAGATTAAAAAGACCTTTTGATTTGAATTAGATATGTAGGTTTTCATGTCGATTTAGATTGTCGAATCAATGTCGAACTTTATTTCTAATAATAGTATTGCCTCTTTCTTCTGG
>JBGVIB010000183.1:0-17888 GCA_045122835.1 Lachnospiraceae bacterium | reverse complement strand
TTTTAGTGGAGGTGAAATCCACTCCCTAGGGAGACTTAGGCATGAGGGCCACACCCCGAATGTCTTAGTCGTACTTGGGAGTTAGTTCACCGGAACGTTGGCTTCGGTCTGCGTGGAATATGCCATACCAGCAAGCGGCTCACCTGCAGTGTAAGTCTGAGTTGCCCCTGGGAGCCCCTTCCGCCAATTCACGTCCGGGTAGCCATTATGATTCAGCAATCACCCCCACAAACCAGAATTTAATTAACCCAACCGAAAAAGCTACAAAACTGAATTTTTCCTTTCAAAAATAAATACCTAACATTTCATCTGGGCAAGCTATAGAAAAGATGATATACTATGGATTATTGTAACGTTCACTAACAGGCAATCATTGAACTCAGCCAATTAGCAATTGCAGAACCCATCACCCAAAAACGAAAGGATTCACCATGAACAGCAACTTAACAACAAATTACAAACCCATCATCACCGGAATTATTGCCGAATATAACCCTTTTCATAATGGTCATGCCTATCATATTGAACAGGCAAGACGACTTACTCAGGCAGATTATATTATTGTAATTATGAGTGGTAATTTTGTACAGAGGGGAACGCCTGCTATTATTGACAAATATTACCGCACAAGGATGACTCTGCAAAATGGTGCGGATGCTGTGTTTGAGTTGCCAGTCTGTTACGCAACCGGAAGTGCTGAATACTTCGCCGAGGGTGCTATTGCTTTACTGACTGCTCTTGGGGCTGACTGTATTTGTTTTGGCAGTGAATGTGGTGATATTTCCATGATAAAGGAGGCTTCTTCTATTCTTTTGGAAGAACCGCCTGTATTTCAGCAGTCTTTAAAGAACTTCCTGAAAAATGGCTTATCCTTTCCACAAGCCAGAGAAATGGCTCTGACAGAATATCTGCAGTACAATCGTTCTTCGGAACTGCCAGCTGACAATCTGTTATCGCAGCCTAACAATATTCTTGGCATTGAATACTGCAAAGCTATACAAAAGCAAAACAGCCACTTAATCCCTTACACGATCACCCGCCAGGGACATGGATATCACGACGAAGAAATATCATCCAGCCAGACTGCTTCTGCCAGCGGCATTCGCAAGCTGATATTTAGTGATGAACATACAGAACTGGTTCATGAACAGATGCCTGCTTCAGCTTTTTCTTTGCTAGAAGAAGCTTACCACAAGCAGTATCCTATGCAGGCTGATGATTTTTCCGGGATGTTAGGATATCGTCTGCTGCTCCAGCGTGACAATGGATTTACACAGTTTCAGGACTGTTCTTCGGAATTAGAGAATAGAATACGAAATCATATGCCAGAGTATCGCTCATTTTCCCAGTTTGCAGAGTGCCTTCACACAAAGGAAACAACCCTTGCCCGCATCAATCGGTGTCTGCTTCACATTCTTTTGGATATGGATGCTGAAACAATTGAGGATTACAGGGCAAACAATTATGTATATTATGGTCGCTTACTTGGCTTCTGTAAGCATAACGCCCGGTTACTGACAGAATTAAACCAGCGAACCAATATCCCTATTCTTTCTAGTCTGGGCAAGGCAGACCAGACGCTGTGCCAACGTGGACGAAATATGTTAAGGCAGGACTTACTTTCCGCTAATATATACGAACTAGCAATCCATGAACGTTATCACACGTTTATGATTGGAGAATACCGTAAGTTAATTGTAGAACGATAACCGCACATCTGTATCTCAATCATCTTCATAAATTAAGCAGGTAATTAAAAAATTTTAACTCACTAATCCGTCAACAGATTTACTTAATGTTTCACCTACAGGTCAGCAAACAATATAATGCTGAATTGCCATCAAAAATTAGTTTAATAATTCACAGACAGGTAATCACTCCTTACCTGTCTACATATTACTAATGTGGTCAAATATCAATGCATTGTGCTTACTTAAAATTTTCTGCTGTGTTGTTATCAATCAGTACAGGGATATCACGACCCATTTCTCTGCCTTAATTATATATTTTATTTTAATAATATTTAAAAGCTTGATAATAAAATTTCGAATAAAAAGGAGCTTCTCCCGTATGAAACTTAAAAAGCTAAGAAAGAAACATATCACACTCATCGCACTGATGTGCATAGTCATATTTTTCTTAACCCCACCTTCAAAGCTGATAACCAGCATGACCATCATGCAGATTTACAGCCACATATGCGAAAAAGACAGCATCCCAGATAAGGAAAATATCTCCATCCACATTCCCGGCGGACTTAGCACTGCTGAAAGTGACTGGTATCCTTTTGTAATGACCTTTCAGGACAATGAAGGTTTTCGCTATTTTACTGGAAATGACACTGTTGCTTTAACTATACTATATAACTTTCCAGCCTTCTCATTAACCCATGGCTGTAGCCGGTTGTATGACACGGAATCACCTTATTATAACAGCTTTTATGGTGCGTACTTTGTGCAGCAGGAAGGAACTCCTTATGGTTTTATACAACAAAACGATAATCCCTTACAAGTAGATTATGCTTCCATTTCCCAAGTGCCACAGTTTGATTTCCAAAGATTAGTACTTGGGGAATTTGGTCTTACTTCCGAAAATGCTGTGTTTGACTGGGAAATTACTGATACAGCGGAAAGCATTTCCTATGTAGGCTACGAAGATTTTACACAAATCGATGCTCTGCTGACAGTAAATGGTGCTTCCCATGAAAAAAAGGCATTCCAAACCTCTTATCTCCAATACGGCACACCTAATTTTCCTTGCGAAAAGGAACTTGCTCCCATAACTATGTATGGCAGGGTTTATTGCCGGTATTTCGAGGAATGGAACACCAGTGTTTTCTTTTATATTATTGCGGCCGATAAAGCTGTATTGGAGTCTTGTGACAGCCAGATACTTAGCAAATCCACTTTACATTAAATAATATTCTCAAAACTTATAAATAAAGCCATTCCCGGAGGAAAGGACTTGTTACCACTCTGCTAATCTCTGCAAGTTCTCCCTCCGTAAACTTTAATGTTTTAAATTTTTTCTCTTCCCTGTCAAAATCATCTCTTAAAATGCTTTCTGCAGCTCGTGTGATATCCTGATACTTTTTCTCTGTCAATGCCTGAATAATAGTTTTTCTCTGTATTTCTGTTTTCGGAGAAGAACAGCACATATTAAAACAGGTATCCCTATAGTCGGAATCAATACTGGATACCAACGGACACACCACATCTATCAGCGCCTCATCCTGCAAAATATGTGCAATCAAGAGCATTCGAACCGCAATTTCTCCCTGATATATGAATACCTTGCCACTTGGAAGCTCCTGCAAATCAAAGCGGATTTTTTTCTTTATTATCCTACAAAAGTAGGAGCATATTGAAATTTTTCACTATCCATCTTCTCAGCAACCATTTTATGAATATCCTCCACTTCTGCTGACTGTTCCCCAAACAAGTCTTCTGCAGTGTATTCTAGCATTTGCAAGTTATCATTATTGGTATCAATCCTGCAGTATTTATTACCAACCATATAAACTCGCATACCATCATCTGATATCATCCATTTTCGATAATCGCATGTAGTAGCCACTACAAAACAATATCGTGCTGCGTCTTCTATCAAGTGTTCGGCATTGATTTCAAGCTGTATATCATAATAGGAACTTCCTAACTCTATCTGTTCCACATAAAATTCTGAAAGGGTGTGTTCTGCCGCATCCGAATATGGATCCGCTATACACAACTGATGATACAGAGATGTCCACGCTGTTTCAAACAGTATATTAAAGTTCCGTAATACATAATCAACCGCCTTCTTTGTAATCTTTAGATTTTCAGCAGTAAGATTCCAGATTATCAAATCCAGTTTAAAATCCTTTTTCAGATATGGTGTATCTAAAGAGAAAGGAATGCTAATTTTAGGGGATTCTTCCTCTCCATCATCTTCGAACTGCATAAATGTTTCCCAATTTATTTTTTCATACATAATTGTTCCTCCATTATCCCTAGAGCGTGTCCCCAAATTGCTTTCTGCAAGATGTGCGTTCCACTTTGTAGGGAATTTGATATAAATTTAGTATGCGTAGTGGGCTACGTGTGCTAAATTTATATCATATTCTACCGCAAAGTGGGGCGTGCAGATTGCAGGAATGAATTTGGGGACATGCTCTCGTACACTGTTCAATACCTTCATAAATTACATTTGTAGTTTAAAACAATTTTTTATCACCACCAGTACACAACCTAAATTATACCATGAAATGCGATATTCTTCACCACTATATTAAAATTCACTGCAAATCACTCTCCCCCTTATTACACTAACATTCCCACAAAATCGTTGCATTTTATACAATCCCACTTTAAATAAACTGACAATTTCCAAAATCCTTCTTGACATATTCTTCCACTTCCTGTATTATAATGATATCATTTTAATATCACTTTAATTTAAGAGGGAGGGTTCATTATGAACAACACAAAAACAACTGTAACTGAAAAACAATTAAATCCCCTTAGCGGCGGATTGATGCTATTTGTGATTATAGCAGGTCTGTTGGCTAGCATTGGTGCTTTTATATTTGGATGCGGTACAGCAGCTTCTGAAGAAAACGTTGCACTTGGTGTAACATGCATTATTGTATCATGCATTCTAGTTACCATCTTCTGTATCATGTTTGCAGGCTTAAAGGTATTAAATCCAAATGAAGCATTGGTATTGACCTTATTTGGTAAATATTATGGCACCATTTCAAAGCCAGGCTTTCACTTTGTAAATCCACTGGTAACTGCTGTCAATCCTGCTGCTGTCAGAGCTGCCTCTACCACACCTGGTCAGCCGGCACCCGCTGTCAACAAGAAGATTTCTACCAAAACTATGACACTGAACAACGAAAAACAGAAAGTAAATGACGTTTTAGGTAACCCAATTATCATTGGTGCTATTGTTATCTGGCGTATTGACAACCCGACAAAGGCAGTGTTTAATGTAGAAAACTACAGCAAATATCTTTCTACCCAGTGTGATTCCATCATTCGTAACACAGCCAGACTGTACCCATACGATACGATGGAAAGCGAAGGAGATGCTGATGAAAAAACACTCCGCGGCAGCTCCCAGGAGATTGCTGATATTATGAAAAATGAGTTACAGGAACGTGTAGACGATGCCGGACTATTTATTGAAGAAGTAAGAATTACTCACTTAGCATATTCAGAGGAAATTGCAGCTGCCATGTTACAGCGTCAGCAAGCTACTGCTATCATTGCAGCCAGACAAAAGATTGTGGAAGGTGCTGTCAGCATGGTTAAAATGGCAATTGACCAGTTAGGTGAAGAAGAAATTGTAGTATTAGATGAAGAAAGAAAAGCTGCCATGGTAAGTAACCTGTTAGTAGTTCTCTGCGGTAACAAAGATGCTCAGCCAATTGTAAATAGTGGTTCTATTTACTAAATGGTTACCACTATTCAGAAAGGAGTAATATGGACGATATTATTGCATTTATATTTGAATTTATGCTGGATACTGGCTTTGAGATCATCCAGACAGATAAAATCCCCCGCCCAGTAAGAATGATAATACTAGCTGCAATCACTCTGTTATATATTGCATTCATTACCATTCTAATCGTAATTGGTATCAATTCGAAAAACGGTTTTGTTATCGCTTTGATGTCCGTAGTTGCGTTAGTTCTTTCATATATGCTGATAAGACTTTGGTACAAGGTGATTACCAATCATCCGTTCCGGTCATAGATTTACGGTGACTATTCAGTACCTCATTAGTAGTATTGATAACTGCAAGGGTACTGAATAGTTACCAAATGTCTATAGTTTCATGATACTATGCGTAGAATAGGAGGTGTTCTATGAATCAAAAAGATATGGATGAAAAAGAAGCTAATCTGCAGGAACGCCTAGAAAAAATCTATGCCCTTGAAGCAGAAATCAAGAAAAAAGAAAAAGCTCTCAAAGAAAAGGAAAAAAGCAAAAAGCAGGTTCTTTTACGCCTTTCCCCATCTCTTTGGGATGAAATTGCCACCTGGGCGGAGGATGATTTTCGTTCCATTAATGGACAGATTGAGTATTTACTGTCCGAGGCAGTACGTAACCGAAAAAATAAATAGCTTCTACTGTCTGGAGTTTGCCACAGACAGGCTCTAGTACACAAAAAATACAAGTCTGTATACAAAAAGCGTGTGAGCATTTTTGGAATACTATATTCCCAAAACATGCTCACACGCTTTATTATATATTAGTTATATATGCTTTATGATTCTAGTTCTTAAAACTGTGAATTGGAGCCGGAATACGTCCGCCGCGGTTCACCATAGCTTCACAAGAGAACTTGTTCACCGGCATTACTGGTGCATAACCTAATAATCCACCAAATTCTACTGTCTCCCCAACATCCTTACCAATTACAGGAATCAGACGAACAGCTGTTGTCTTCTGGTTTACCATACCAATTGCCATTTCATCTGCAATAATACCGGAAATTGTGGAAGCTGGTGTGTCTCCCGGAATTGCAATCATGTCAAGACCTACAGAGCAGACACATGTCATAGCTTCTAACTTTTCTAATGTTAATGCGCCATCTACTACAGCATCAATCATACCCTGATCTTCGCTGACTGGAATAAAAGCACCACTTAAACCACCTACATATGAAGAAGCCATAACGCCGCCCTTCTTAACCTGGTCATTTAACAATGCTAATGCAGCTGTTGTTCCCGGTGCACCTGCATGTTCTAAACCAATTTCCTTTAAGATATCTGCTACACTGTCACCTACAGCTGGTGTTGGTGCTAATGATAAATCAATGATACCGAATGGAATACCAAGCATTTCAGAAGCTTCCTTCGCTACCAACTGACCTACACGAGTAATCTTAAATGCTGTCTTCTTAATTGTTTCGCAAAGTACTTCAAAGTTCTCGCCGCGTACCTTTTCCAATGCTGTTTTTACAACACCCGGACCGGATACACCAACATTGATAATGGCATCTGCTTCTGTTACGCCATGGAATGCGCCTGCCATAAATGGATTATCATCCGGGGCATTACAGAATACAACTAATTTTGCACAGCCTAAGGAATCATTTTCCTTTGTATATTCTGCTGTCTGCACAATCATTTCACCCATCAGCTTCACAGCATCCATGTTAATACCAGTCTTTGTGGAACCAACATTTACAGAACTACATACACGTTCTGTCTTTGCTAATGCTTCCGGAATGGAACGAATTAAATATTCATCATAAGTAGTCATTCCTTTAGAAACCAATGCTGAATAACCACCAATAAAGTTTACGCCCACTTCCTTTGCTGCTCTGTCAAGTGTCTCTGCAATAGTTACATAATCTGCTGGACACTTACATGCACTACTGCCCACAATAGCGATTGGTGTTACGGAAATTCGCTTGTTGACAATCGGAATACCATATTTGTCTTCAATCTTCTTACCAGTAGCTACTAAATCTTTTGCTAATGTTGTGATTTTTTTATATATTTTTTCGTTTAAAGTCTTTAAATCCGGATCAGCACAATCAAGTAAGCTGATACCCAATGTGATAGTACGAACATCTAAGTTCTCTTTCTCTATCATCTGATTGGTTTCGTTTACTTCAAAAATATTTATCATAGTGAATTTACCTTTCCTCTCTTAATAAAATTAGATACGATGCATCATATTGAAGATATCTTCATGCTGGCAATGAATCATTACTCCAATTTCTTCGCCTAATTTTTCTAATTCTTCCTTAATATCTGTGAAAGGTTTTGCAGACTGGTTCATATCTACTACCATCATCATGTTAAAGTATCCATTAACGATAGTCTGGGAAATATCTAAGATATTAATCTTATTATCTGCCAAATATGTACATGTCTTTGCAATAATACCTACCGCATCTTTTCCTACTACCGTGATAATTGTTTTTTTCATTGTGTTTTCCCTGCCGAATCCGGCTTTTCCTTTCTTTGTTCATAACTTATGCTGTGTATATGCTGATTTATGCAATCAACACCTGTGAGTTCTGGTCACGTTTTGCAACCATAATTGGAAAATCATCTGCTTTATATGGATTGTCTGCCATGTTCACTTCCATGCGAACTGTTTCATATGCAAGCTCCTCATAATTATTTTCCCTGCTTAGATGCCCCAGCATAACAGCTTTCATGTTATCATGAAGAAGTCTGCTTAGCAACTGCCCGGAGGCTTCATTAGATAAATGCCCCCTTCTGCCAAGTATTCTCTGCTTCAAATAATATGGGTAGCTTCCTACCTGTAACATGTTGATATCATGATTTGCCTCTAACAATAATACATCTAAACCTTGCAGTTTGTCTACTATATATTCATTAAAACAGCCTAAATCTGTTGCAATCGCCACAGATTTGCCGTTATTTGATATCCGGTAACCTGCCGGCTGAGCCGCATCATGGGATATCTCAAATGGATAAATTGTCAGATCCTTAATCTGCACTTCTTTATCTATTTCAATCTCATGGAACAAATCATCCGGTATCTCTCCTACCTTTTTATCTGCACGAATTGCCTGAATAGTTCCTCTTGTAGCATAAATAGGCACACCATAGCGTCTCGCTAACACTCCCAGACCACTGATATGGTCAGCATGTTCATGGGTAACGAAAATGCCAGAGGTATCCTTAACTGACAATTCTAACTCGTTCATACCTTTTTCAATACGCTTGCCGCTTAAACCGGCATCCACCAGAATATGTGTGTTATCAGAACCTGCATAAATACAATTCCCACTGCTGCCACTTGCTATACTGCACAATCTCATGAATCCTGCCTCCAGTAAATTTCAATGATATCTCCGTCATAAATCTGAGTCATAAACTCTGCTGTCTGCCCATTCACCTCTAATGCCAATTCCGTACCTAACATTTCAGACACCTGAAATCCGTATTTGTCATAAGCATCCACAAATAGATATTTTGATTTTCCCTCAAGCTTAACCGGCTTCTGATTTACCGTTACCGTAATGGTTGCCGGTTCATCTATTGCCTCTTTGCCTTCTGACGCCACCTCATCTTCCATGGCTGGCTCTGACTCTGTAACATCACTTTCTAATTCTTCCAGGAATACGTCTTCCTGAATATTCTCCTGTCCATCTTCAGCTTCTCTGAGCCACGAAGCTTCCTTTAATATCCAGTCAATGGAAAAATTATCATATACCTTGGTATCTTTATCACCTGGAACATGGTTGACAAGAATGGTTTTTCCTTCCTCAAGCACCACATCCATAAAATCTAATATCTGCTGTACTGTGTAGTACTTGCACATCTGAATAACATCACCATTCTGAATGTTATAGGAGCCTGCCATTAACTGTCCATTGACAGTTGGAAGCTTTGGACACTGAATTTTCGTGCCATTTACTGTAAATTCAATGGTACTGTTAAATTCTGCCAGCTGTTCAATGGTATATTCTGCCCCTTTTCCAGCTGTGGATTCCTCAATACGAATCAAATCATTTGCCTTGATTGGTGTATTGATATTGGCTGGTTCTCCATTTAAGCAGACAGTTGCCGGTTCTCCAAATTCGCCACGTATAATCTTCTGTCTGTCATTTACGGTAAATTCAAGCTCCTGACCACGACGTGGGAACAACTTCTCATTCGGGAAACCTGCCTGCATTGCGGCGTCCACAATTGTCAGCTTACTGTTATCATATAATTTTATTCGCTCACCATTAAAGTTTACATAGATAAAATTATTGGTCTGGTCATAAAAATTTAGACAAATACCAATTGGTGTTACCAACAGTGGATCCTTCTTAACGCCCTGCTGAAGGAAATGAATGTGATTCATAACCTCCTCACCGCGAAGTGCAACACGCTCCTGTAAAATTCCCAGTCTGTCAGCTAACATATCTGTAAATCCCGGTACTTTTCCACCGCCACCTACTACGAAAACAGCACTCACTGATTTTCCGCCATTTAATTCTTTAATTTTTTCTGCCACATTGGAAGTAATTTCATCTACAATGTTTTCGCAGACCTTTAATACTTCTTCTGCTGTGGTCTCATGAGTCAGTCCCATGATATCCTTATAAACAACAGGATTCTGTCCTGCTGATGCATCAATTTTTAACTGGTCTGCCGTCTTAAAATCTAACAAATATTGTCTTGCAAGACATTCTGTCAGTTCGTCACCAGCATATGGTATCATACCATATGCAACGATACTACCATCCTTTGTGATACAGATATCCGATGTTCCGGCACCTACATCTACCAATGCAATATTCAACATACGGTACATTTCCGGAATTGCCACATTCATAGCCGCAATTGGCTCTAAGGTCAATGCAGCTACATTAAGCCCTGCTAACTCTACCGCCTTATATAAGCCATCTACTACATCCTCCGGCAAAAATGTTACAATCATCTCTGCCTGGATTTTACGTGCTTTATGATTCTTTAAATTTGATATCTGGTAATCATTCAGCATGTATCTTACCACTGTGTACCCTACACAATAGAATTTGTATACAATATCATCAATTTTTAACAATTCTTCATGTGCTTTTTCCACACCTAAGGATTCTAAATTATAAACAAGTTCGTCTGTAACAACCGTATCTTCATCAAATTCCAACAGCACCTCTGTTGTGATGGTGCGAAGTACACGACCGGCAGCGGCAATGCAGACATCCTGCAATCTTCTTCCTGTCTGCTTTTCCAGCGTTTCCTTCACTTCCACTATGCTGCTTCCAACTTTCTGGATATCGTGAATTTGTCCATCCAACATAGCTCTTGTATCATGTTCCCTCACACACTGGGCTACCACATGAAATTCTTCTTCTTCCTTGTACCCAACGGTTCCTACAAGACTTCTCGTTCCAATATCTAATCCGAAAACCAATTGTCCTTGATAAGTCATTGATTGTTCCACTTATTTTCCCTCCAACTGTTTATCAATCTGTGCGTAGGTATCTTCCAAGGAACCTCCATTGTCAATTACTACCTGACAATGCTTTCGAAATTCTTCTTCCTTAAGCTGACTGTCATAAATCTGCCGTATTTTTTCCTCAGAATAACCACGGGATTCTTTCAATCTGGCCCGGCGCACTTCTTCATCAGCATAAATATACCACAGTTCGTCACAGATTTCATCGTATTTATTTTCTATCAAAAGTGCTGCTTCTATAAAAAAGTAGGAAATAACTCCTCGTTTCTTTTCTGCTTCCAGCTGTGACAAAATCGCTTCTTTCACCGCAGGATGGACAACACTATTTACATATTGTAATGCCGCCTCATCTCCAAAAATGAGTGTGGCAAATTTCCCTTTATCAATATACCCCTCTGTATCTAGGATGTCTGTTCCAAAGTGATCTATTAGACTTTGGTAACAGATCCCGCCTGGTAATTTCAGGTCGTTGGCTAACTGATCTGCTTTTAAGATACGAGCATGATATTTATCTTCCAAGTAATCTAATACCTTGGATTTACCAGCACCAACACCGCCTGTTATTCCGATTATTCTCATTGCTCTTGCTCCTTCAGACTTGACTAGTGTGCTTCGTACCAATTTTCTCCACAATTCATATCAATTTCCAGTGGTACCTTCAACTCTGCAGCATGGTGCATTTCTTCTGCCAGAATCTGCTTTACCACTTCCACCTCTTCTGCCTTCGCTTCAATTAACAATTCATCATGTACCTGCAAAATTAATTTTGACTGCAAGCCTTCCTGCTTTAAACGCTGGTTCACGCGTATCATGGCTATCTTAATGATGTCTGCTGCTGTGCCTTGAATTGGTGCATTCATTGCTACTCGTTCGCCAAAGGAACGTTGCATAAAGTTGGATGACTGCAATTCCGGCATTGGGCGCTTTCTGCCAAACATGGTGATGGAATAGCCTGTTGTCTTGGCATCTTCTACGGATGTATCCAGAAAATGCTTAATTCCCGGGTAGGTTTCAAAATATTTTTCAATATATTCTGCTGCTTCTTTCTTTGAAATGCTCAAATCCTGACTTAAGCCAAAAGAGCTGATTCCGTACACAATACCAAAATTAACTGCCTTTGCATTGCGTCTCTGCAAGCTGGTTACTTCATCAAATGGTATATGAAATACCTGTGATGCTGTCACTCGGTGAATATCCTGTGCTTCTTTGTATGCCTGTATCAAACGTTCATCATCGGACATATGGGCTAGCACGCGCAGTTCAATCTGGGAATAATCCGCATCTATGAGTACATACCCCTCAGCTGGAATAAATACTTTACGAATCAGTCTTCCTAATTCCATACGAATCGGGATGTTCTGAAGATTTGGCTCCGTACTGCTGATACGCCCGGTTGCTGTAATAGTCTGGTTAAAGGTTGAATGAATTCTTCCATCTTCCCTAATGTAAGTCGCCAATCCTTCTGCGTAGGTTGAATTTAACTTTGTTAATTGTCTGTACTCTAATATCTGATTTACAATGGGATATTCTGGTGCTAACTTCTCTAAAATATCAGCAGCTGTGGAGTATCCTGTCTTTGTCTTTTTGCCATTTGGCAGCTTTAGATGCTCAAATAATACTTCCCCTAACTGTTTTGGAGAATTGATATTAAAAGTCTCTCCTGCCGCCTCATAGATTGCCTTCTCCACTTCCGCAATCCGCACCTTAAGCTGCTCGCCATATGCTTTTAATTCCTCACCATCAACCCGTACACCAGCTACCTCCATGTCAAATAGCGTGACAACTAATGGTAATTCCATTTCTTTGTACAGCTTCCACATATCTTCTTGTTCTAATCTGCTTTTCAGCACATCCCATGTCTGGTATGCTGTCAGACTGTGGTAACAACTATATTTTGCAAATGCCTCAGGTATTTTTTCTGGGGCATCTTTTTCCTTGATTTTGCCGAACAAATCTTCTTTGGAAGGTATAATTTTATCAAGAAAATCCTTGCTCATATTGTCATACAAATACTCATTTTTCAAAGGATTTAAAAGATAAGCTGCCAGTGTGGTATCATAACAATTCTCTGTAGATGGAACTTCCTCTCCATTGTCTTTTAGGAAATGTAAAAGCTTCTTCAAATCATCGGTAAGCACCATGGAAACTTTTTTCATAATCCCTGCCAGTGAAGATGCCTGATACTGCTCTGTAAGAAATCCTTCTGCCTGTATATAATAAGAAGCTTCTCCAAAGGTAAGCGCCATTCCATGGTAGCCATTTCCCTTCATAAGACAAACAGCAAACTTGTCTGCTTCCCCAGCCTGTCTATACACGTCTTCTGCTTCATTCAAATCTGTCACAAATTGGAACTTCTCTGCTTCTTTGTTTTCCTCGATTTCTTTCTTTTCAAATCGATTCAACAGATTCTTGAACTCCAGACGTTTGCACAATACATAGGCTTCCTGTGTAAATAAATCACCCATCTTTGCTTCTTCTAACTGGTATTCAATTTTTCCATTGGTTTCAATAGTTGCTAATACCTTACTCATCTGAGCCTGTTCGTAATATTCTACAATATTTTTAGAAGCTCTTGGTGGCTTTACATTTTCCGCATCTGCATGGGCTGCTTCAATGCTACCGTATTTTTCTATGATTGCTGATGCTGTCTTTTCTCCAATTCCCGGAACTCCCGGTATGTTATCGGAAGCATCTCCCATTAATGCTTTCATATCTATAAACTGGGTTGGTGTTACCTTATACTTCTCGATAACATCTTTGGCATAATAATCTTCAATCTCTGTTCCTGTCTTCTTTGTCTTTGGAATTCGTATCTTAATATGGTCTGTTGCCAACTGCAGCAAATCCCTGTCACCGGATACAATAACAGCGTCTTTTCCTTCTGCTTCCGCTTTAAAAGCAATGGTCCCTAAAATATCGTCCGCTTCTAATCCCGGCTGTTCTACTATGCGAATACCCATAGCTGTCAACATTTCCTTCATAAGAGGTACCTGCTGCCTTAATTCCTCCGGCATTGGCTTTCTTGTTCCTTTGTAAGCCTCATACATCTCATGGCGGAAGGTTGGCGCATGTACATCAAATGCCACTGTCAGATATTCCGGCTTTTCCTCCTCTAATATTTTGAACATTATATTAAGGAAACCGATTACTGCATTGGTATGGATGCCCTCTCCATTTGTCAAATCCGGCAAGCCATAAAACGCTCTATTTAGTATGCTGTGTCCATCAATTAAAACTATTTTTTCGCTCATTTTTCTAATCACTTTCTATATGATATTCCAGTCATTCAGCTGAAGCAACGTAACTATAATGCCTGCCAAAATTGCAAGTGTCTGTACGATAATACGACAAGTACGAATATTGCGTTCCATCCGTATTCCATTTACACACTGCTCGATATCTCTTGCCAAATCGTTTTTGACATCTAAGGTTGCACCGTTTTCTATTTTCTCTAAGCCTTTTACTGCCATGTATGTGATTTCTAATTCTTCATAGCATTCCGGGCAACACTTTACGTGGTCTATATAAGAGGATAATTTATTCGTATCCTGCAATCGTCTATCCACATAAAGATTGACCAACTTATCTGCTTCTCTGCAATTCATCGTTGCTTCCATCTGCCTAACCCCTCACTCAGCTGTTCATGCTAATAATCATTATCTTATAGTTTAACAAAAGATGGGGAATTATTCAAGTGTTGGTGAAAGGGGATGTTGGGAATTGCGAAAGCATGGAACACTTTTCCCTATAAGGAAGTAACTATCCTCGCAATTAACTTCTTGTAAAAAGGAAAACAAATATTGGCTACAATAGCAACAATCCACCATTTATCACTTCCTGTAAATGATTTAAAACCAATCATCAAAGCAATTGCTATACACCAAAATACTAATTCCAAAACACCTGGAATTACTTCCTTTCGAATCATTTTCTTATCTTCCTCTGGCATTACATGTGGTGCTGTCTCAATAAATTCTGCAGCCCCTTTTGGCCCCTCGGAAGCGCGGAAATTTTCACTGCATTCCATTGCATTCTTAGCGTACTTTTCATTTGTCAGTACCTCCATGATTGCATCATGAATTCCCTCTACGCTTTCTTCTTTTAATTCTATTCCAGCCCCCATCTCTCCAGCTCTTCTAGCTACCGCACGTTGTTCATTAATCTGTGGAAAGAATACCATAGGTGTTCCCATATATAAACTCTCTGAAGTACTATTCATTCCATTATGTGTCAAAAATACATTTGCTTTTGACAATATTTCTAATTGATTCACGGACTTGTATACTTTTACGTTATCAGCAAGCCCATTTAAAGTATCTGGATCCACCACTCTACCGCAAGAAATAATAATGTCAACGTCCTCATTTTCCAATGCCTGTATACATTTTTTATAAAAGTCTGGCTTATTGCTCACCACAGTTCCTAAAGAAATATAGACAAGTGGTCTATCATGTTCCTTATCAGGCTTATAATCCGTTAAAAGTGATGGTCCCACAAAAGCATAATGCTTTGAAAAAGTCTCAGAACATGGTTGATACTTCTTAGTTGCATATACAATGGTATCTGTGTAATTATCATTCTGCACTAACGGCATAACACTCTTCTCATGATAACCATACGCTTCTAATTTTTTTAATTCTGCTTTTACACGTTTATTTCCCTTAATCAAATCCATAATTTCGGAGAAACTGCTTTTCATATAATTGGAAGAGTGCTTATTAAACGCAAAGGTAGTTGTAGATACTACCATAGGAATCTTATATTTTCTTGCTGTTAATTTTCCCCAAAAGCAAACCGAATCCGAAACAATTACATCTGGTTTAAATTCTTCCACTTGTTCCTTTAAGAATGCATCCATTCTTGCTGTAGTTCTCAAATCTACAATGGTCATCTCTGTAGTAGACATGGTACTAGAACCACTTACAATATCTTCTGATACCTCAGGTAAATATGTATCACAAGATATAAATTCTGCTCCTGTACTCTCAATCTTATCTCGAAATTCATTAAATGAATAATATCTGACTCTATTTCCTCTATTCACAAGTTCCTTCACAACAGCAATGGTTGGATTATGATGCCCATAAGCTGGAATACAAAAAAACATTATATTTTTCATGGCTGTTCTCCTCTTTTTTCTCATTATTACATAATCTTAAATCAATCTTTATCCCCAAAAACTGTTTCCATCAAGCCTTCAAATGCCCATTTGGGTGGAATTGCAATTCCCTTTTCCACATCTCCTAAAAGCATTAAGCTGTCGCCAGGTTTAATATCAAAGAGCTCTCTTGCCTGTTTTGGAATTACAAACTGTCCCTTTTCCCCTACAGTTACTGTCCACGCATATTTTCCCTCTGGTGCTTTTTTCATATTATATAGTCTCCTTTCGAGTTATGGTTCATAAGTTGAACTGGTTATATAAGTTATACAAATTATACTTTTGACACTTGCACATGTCAACTCTTTCTTCCAAAATCAAAAAAAACATCAGGGATACACCTAATGTTTCTTTGCTTTTATCAATAAAAAATCTGATTTGTAAAACAAATCCTTATAATCAGTATACTTCCATTTTTCATTTATTATCTTAATCTTTCATCTTAAATCCAATTCCCCATACTGTCTGAATATAGGTTTCTTCCGGTACAATTTTGGCTAATTCTTGCCATATATTACTAATATGTACGTTTACTGCATTGTCTTCTCCTACTATTAATATTTTTATGTAATTCATCATTTTTTATTTTCCTTTTCTTCTATCCTAATATCCTCTAGTTTATCATTAAAAAATGAAACTTATAATGGAGAAAGAAAGCCTTGCACAAATTTGAAAAAAATCGTATCATAGCATATGTTCCTAGAAACGCAGTGAATTATTGAAGTTTAGCATAAATAGATATGATTTTTAAAGGGGATAGATTATGTATAAAATTTTAATCGTAGAAGATGATTTTACTATCGCACATAGTATGAGCAGTCATCTTGAAAAATGGGATTTTGACACAAAATGCATTGAGGATTTTCATGGTGTGCTGGAAACATTTCAAGACTATGCACCAGATTTGGTGCTAATGGATGTGACTTTGCCTTGTTATAATGGTTTTCACTGGTGTAGTGAAATTCGAAAAATTTCTAATGTTCCGATTATTTTCGTTTCCTCCATTTCCGATAACATGAACATTGTGATGGCGATTAACATGGGTGGTGACGAATACATTGAAAAGCCTTTTGATATCAATGTACTTACTGCCAAAATTCAGGCACTTTTACGTCGTACATACGGACTTACCCAAAAGAAGGATACCTTGGATTATCGGGATTTATCCTTAAATCTTAACAATTCTAACCTTTGTTGTAACGGGCAGGAAATTTCTCTTTCTAAAAATGAGTATTTGATTTTAAAACTTCTGATGGAACGACATAACCAGATTGTTTCTAGGGATGAACTAATGGAGGTATTATGGGGAAACGATGAATTTGTGGATGATAATACTTTGACGGTAAATGTTACCCGGGTGCGAAAAAAGCTGGAAACAGCCGGATGTAAGGATTACATAAAAACAAAGAAGGGACTTGGTTACCTGTTTGAGTGATGTTATTGTTATTTTAATATAGGTGATTGCGAATTTGTAATTTTTATGTGAAAGTGATTTAAAAGCATTGAAACATCCTGGAAGGATTTCCCCATTTTTTTACCATTCATTTGCTCCTCATTCATTTTTTTACTATCCATCTTTTCACCCTTTCTCATTCACATTTATAGGTGATTGCGAAACTATAATATTTCATGTGAGGGTGATTCAAAAGTAACAAAACAATGCAGGCACGCTTTCGCTGCGTTCGGCTCGTAGCGGTACTAAATTCGCGACAAGTCGCTCATTAAGTACCGACGGCCGCCCAAGCACCTGCTTATGTATTTGTTTCTTTTGAATCACTTAATATAAGTTTTGGTAGTTTCGC
>JBGVIB010000182.1:0-3944 GCA_045122835.1 Lachnospiraceae bacterium | reverse complement strand
CCCATTGTGCCAGACGTATTTCATGTGTTGATTTATCCATACAAACTTCTCCTTAAAAACTAGTTAGTTTTCTTGTTACCTTAAGAAGATTATCTCAAAAACTAAGTAGTTTTTTCAAGGCGATGTGGTTTACCGCTTACAGATTATCTATCTTTGCAACCTTTCGGAGTTCATATACATCATCTGTATGTTTGATTAATACAGTAACAGAATCACCTTTCGCTAACACTCCCACGATTGGCACCAGACCGATTCCATCTAAGGCTGTTTCTCCTACATGCCCCCATGACCATTCCCAATGGGTGATGTCATAAGATAAATCTCTTATATCCTGTATAATATCTGCTCCTGTAAAGGCAACACCGATTTCTCCTATCGTACCAACCACATTGCTTTCATCTGCATATTTTCCTTTTATAATCTGCTCAATTGATACAAGGAAATATTTTCTCCAGGATTCTCCTGCGGATTCCAATTTAAAATAGTCCTCAATGTCATCCACACTAACTGTCTCTGTCATGTCAAACCAGAGGAATTTGTATTGTGTTTCTACCGTTTCTATGCGTGGTTCATGACCTACCACTCGCTCAAATATGGAACATTTATCTATATAGCTTAAATCCTGTGCTATAAATTTCATGACACCCTCATCTAACATACCGATGCAGACTAACTCGTCTGTATTAAACTTATATTTGCGGTAGAATGATAACGTATCATAAATACCTTCCAAATACGCTTTATCTAACTGCAGATATTTTGTATTATACTTTCGCAGAAAGTCATTGATAGTATACTCTGCATCGAAGAATACCTGAAAGCCTTTTCCAGTATTTAAGGTTACGATAGGATTATCCATGTCCTCGTTTATAGCTTTTACCATTACATTATAATCTAATGGTTGTGAATCTTCACTATCATTGATCCCATCTCCATCGGTATCTTCTTCTAATGGATGAGAACGATATGAGCGCACCATTAATCCAATGGTATCACGGTATTCTTCTTCACTTACCTCTGTATGATCCGGTATGCCATCTCCATCACTGTCCACGGTTGGGTCTGTGCTTATTTTTACCAGCTCATAGTTGGATAATCTTACCCATTCATATTCTTCATCATTTACTTCTTCATCCATCTTGTCAAGTAATGGACTAATCTCCTCAAAGAAATTGTCGGTTATGTTAGCGAATATTCCATTCGTTGTACCATATAAGCTTCTATATGTGCTTTCATTATTGGAATAGCTGACAACAGATACAATATAATCTTCCTTTTCTAACTCCTGAATCATTTTGCTCATAGAGTATGATGCATCTGCTACCGTACCATTTTTATATGGGGCATCTGTGATGAGAACCACATATTTTCCGTAATTTTTGCGGTATGTCATGCTTTTTACTTTATCTAAAGCATCCACTGCACTTTCCGGTGTATCTCCTCCACCATCTACACCTAATGCTCCAATTGCTACCTTAAAATCTTCTGCACTGGTATACCAGCCGTGATCCTTTGTACTGTTTGTTCCATCTGCTGTAATATCTCTATATTCCACCAGACCAAACCGGACATCCAGACTTTTCTCATCCAATCTTTCTGCAATAGATAATAGATTGTTTTTTACATTACTAATAGTTCCCCACATAGAACCGGTCGTGTCAATGGCAAATACAACATCCGCTTTACCTTTCTCTATCACACTGGATAAATTCGTGATATCTGTATTATATTCTCTCTCTTTTTTGTTCTCAACTGCGTAATCACACAGCTCGTTTACCTTGGCACTGATTGTGTTCTGCTCTTTATCGTATGTAGTATCGATAGGAATGACTTTGTTTTCCTCTAAGCGGACAATGGATAAATCTTCTATCTTATTCTCTTTTAAGATATCTTCACTGATATGGTAGGTAAGTATTGCACTGTCAAATTCCATTGCTGAATTATGATGTATTTTTGTAACTTCGCTTACCAGATAATCAAGGGATGCATAATTCTGATTGTAAGAATAGTCTTCCATTCTTATCTGGAAACTGTAATCACCACTGCCTGTTATGGTCAAATCTGGTACAGCAGACATATTTTCGATATCTAATCCTGAACGAATTTGGTCTGTTAAGACTTGATTTTCGATTTTTTCTTTTCCATCTAATGTTCCATCGTTATCGGAATCTTTTTTCAGTGGGTCAAAACCATTGTTTACTTCGGTTCCATCTCCTAAGCCGTCTTCATCTGTATCGTAAATTAATGGATCGGTTCCATGTTTTTTTATTTCTTCATAATCACTTAAGCCGTCACCATCGGTATCTTTTGTTCCCGGATTGGTTCCTTCTTCGTACTCCTCTTTGTTTGTTAAGCCATCCTCGTCATAGTCATCTTCCAGATTAATATCTTCTACATCATGTAATCCTTTTCCTTGTTGTATCAGAATCGGATATAATGTATAAATTTCGTAATCGTCCGGTAATTCGTCATTATCAGTATCTATTTCTACTACCGATACATCACCTGCATCATTCCAGCCTGTAACCTTTATACAGTTTGTTCCTTCCTCGTATTCCTCATAAGAAAGTGCAACAGAATAATTCCATAAGGTTGTCTCATTTCCTCTTCAGAAACGCAATTCTGTAGAGCCTTCGTCTTCCTTTGTTACAGTGTACTCATATATGTATTGTTCTGATTTGTCATTAACAACTTTGGGATTATACGACTTGGAATCAGCCGCTGAAATATCAATATCCTTTCCACCATTTTCTTTCTTAGTGGCATCTGTAAAATTCACATACATGATGGCACTGTCATTTTCCCATTTTGTAAACTCTGATATATCAAGATATATGGTATCTCCAGCATGAAAATACGCATCACTTTCTTCCACTACTGTCCAATGACCGTACTCACTTCCATCTGCATAGTATGCATTATTAGCATCTCTGCCCCCTGCACTCCATGAATTCCACTGGGTTGTCTTGTCCGGATTGTAGCGGTTGAAGGTTATATTATAAGCAGTTTCCGGGACGCTGGCACTCCAGGTGGTATCATTCACCTTGGTCATTATGTAATGGTCATGACCGTTAGTGTTGTCCACCAGTTCTAATACTGCGGAATCGTTGCCTATCCATTTTTCTGCAGTGTTATCTACTAAATATAGTGTTACATTTTGTGTGGCGGCATCTACTTTCAGAACAAAACTAAAATCTATGCTTGTTGCTGTAATAATTACAACTAACATTACCGCTATAAGTTTTCTGAAAATGCTTCCATAGTTTCTTTGTCCCAATGTGTTTCTCATTAATCTTCCTCCTGTTTTTTATTTTAATTGCTACTATTCAAAATATGCCACAGTAAGTGCATATTTTAAATCGTTACGTTGTATTTATATTTAACAACTATGTATATGTGCACCTATACATTAAGCTGATAAATATCAAGTAATATATTAATGCAATAAAAAAGCATGGAATAAAGCGCCTACTAATTGTAACTTCATTCCATGCCCTATCTTTTTCATCTTTCTTTTATTGTTTTTTGTTTTATTGTATCAAAAACTCGAATACTGTCAATGCGTCTTTTGTACTATTTTAATGTTATTTAGCTTTGATGTCTTTGTTTTCTTGTACCCGTTCATAAACAGCCTTCATTTTCTCCTTCTAAAGAACACTTCAAATTCTGGTTTGTGTAATTGTTGCATCATATTCGTTACCCGTCCGTGAATTGCCAGAAGGGGCTCCCAGGGGCAGCTCAGGCTTGCACTGTAGAAGAACCACTTGCTGGCATGGAATATTCCACGCAGACCGATGCCAACATTCCGGTGAACTAATCTCCCAAAGGCTAATAAATTAGCCTCGTACGACTAAGACTCTCAGGAAAGCCTTCGAGCCTAAGTCTCCCTAGGGAGTGGATTTCACCTCCACTAAAAGCGGCTCGTAATTGTCTGCTTAGGAATA
>JBGVIB010000181.1:0-54163 GCA_045122835.1 Lachnospiraceae bacterium | reverse complement strand
TTTTAGTGGAGGTGAAATCCACTCCCTAGGGAGACTTAGGCATGAGGGCCACACCCCGAATGTCTTAGTCGTACTTGGGAGTTAGTTCACCGGAACGTTGGCTTCGGTCTGCGTGGAATATGCCATGCCAGCAAGCGGCTCTCCTACAGTGTAAGTCTGAGTTGCCCTTGGGAGTCCCTTCCGCCAATTCACGTCCGGGTAGCCACTATGATTCAGCAATCACCCCACAAACCAGAATTTAGTATTTCCTATCTACTAATATTTTTGAAATAATCTCATAAACTTCTGCGTGCAAATCCAATCCTACCAAATTAGGCCAAAATATATAGTCAGATATATTAGAAAGCCCCGTTTCCCGCGCTAAGAAATTCAGTTGTTCATCCATTTCAGACTCACTATATTCACAGTTGCTTATTTTCAAAATAATATTACTTAATTCCTCATCACTTAATTGCATTTGGCCAGATCTTCAACCTCAATGGTAGAAAGCAACTCCTTCGTCGCATTCTCAACATGAATAATCCGGTTAGCATGACGACTAATTGCCTGTTCGAGATAATTCCTCACCTCTCTGGCATTGGCGAAATTCTCATCTTTCTGTTCTAAACAATGAGAAAAATGGGAGAGCGCAGCTTCGTTAGCTTCCGTTGATAACCGATATTCCTTGCCAGCGCACATACTTTCCAGGATACTTACAAGCTGTTCAGCACTATAATCCGTAAAATCAATAAACTTATTAAATCTTGACTTAAGTCCCGGATTGGAATTTAAAAATTCCTCCATAGGTTCGTTATAACCAGCAACAATAACAATCAACCTATCTCTGTGATCCTCCATAGCTTTTAATAATGTGTCCACAGCCTCCTGCCCAAAGTCAGAAGAACCCTTGCCTGAAGTAAGGGTGTAGGCTTCGTCAATAAACAGTAATCCATCCATTGCTTTGTCAATCACTTCCTGGGTTTTTAGCGCTGTCTGTCCAATGTAACCACTGACGAGCCCACTGCGGTCAACTTCCACTAACTGCCCACCTTTTAATACACCTAAGCCCTTGTAGATATTAGCAAGAATACGGGCAACTGTGGTTTTACCGGTTCCAGGATTGCCGGAAAAGACCATATGTTTTGACACATCAGCAGTTTTCAGTCCATTTTCATTGCGAAGTTTCTGCACCCGAATAAGATTAACGAGACTGCAGACTTCCTCTTTTACACTATCTAATCCAATCAAAGCATTCAGTTCATCAAGAAGAGAATCCACATAGGCACCATCATTAATATCAATTTCCTTTGCATCAGCAGGTTTTGCAGTGATAATTTTGTCAGAGCCAGTGTGGAATACCCCGTATTCCTTTAAAAATCGTTCCAACATAGCAGTAAAAGTGGTATAGCGTCTCGTTTCTTCTTCGCATACTTCTGTGTGCTTTGCAAGCAAAGTCTGACCAAATACCTTGTATGTATCTAATAAAATCTGTGCGGTCTGTCCATAGTAAGGATTGTTATTTGGCAGTTTTCTGCCAGCATCAGCAAGTACAAAATATTTCAAACTCTGAGGAATAGTAGTAGCATAACGCGTTTCATCCATGATCTGGGTCTTTAACACAGATAATTCCTGACGGGACAAATTCTGGTGAAGAAGTGTCTGAATGAGAGACGTTTCTTCCTCAGATATAGTACCGTCTGCTTCAGCCAGATAAATGGCAAAGCGAACCAAATCACAGTACAATAGCTCTTGCCCATCTTTTTCCTGAATTCCACCAACCTTAAGACGTACAATGGCTTTATAATTTTCATCACATATTTGAATCAGTTCTTCTAAGGATTTTTCCATAAAATATCACACTTCCTTTTATTATATTCATAACAGTTCAGTACACTAGAGCGTGTTTGAAAACCCATACCTGTAATTGGTATACTCCACTTAATATGGAGGAGTTTCAAACACGCTCTTTATATTTTACAGAATTTTTTGAGAAAATGCTACTCTAAATCCAGTAATTCCTGATAAAATTTTGAATAATCCACACGCTTGTCTGTCATAAACTTGATAGCAGTAGATGGATGAGAATTTAAAATTCCTGTAAGCAGGTAAGAAATGTCGTACCCCCAGATATTTCCGGCTTCCTTCATGGCAATCATATGCTTCTGGACAAAATCCATAACAGGAACCACATTGTATTTTGGATTACGCAGGAATCCTAATAAAGATTCCATATAGCAGTTGCCGGCACCACGTCCCATGCCGCTCATGGTTGCATCTAACAGGCTGGCGCCGTTAGACAGTGCTTCGATGGTGTTGGCAAAGGCAAGCTGCTGGTTGTTGTGGGCGTGAATACCGATTTTTTTGTTATGCTTTGCTGCAATGTTCATGTATTTGTCAGTGAGACGGCGGATTTGTTCTGGATAGAAAGCACCGAAGCTGTCTACTAAGTAAATGATATCCACATCACATTCTGCTAATAATTCTAATCCCTTGTCTAAATCTTCTTCTCTTACCTTGGAAACTGCCATGATGTTAATAGTAGTTTCGTATCCCTTTTCGTGAGCGTCCTGAATCATTTCGATTGCAGTTGGAATCTGGTGAATATAAGCAGCAGTACGCACTAAATCAATGACACTGTCATTGCGGTTGATAATATCATTCTTGTAATCAGTTCTTCCTACATCAGTCATAACCGAAATCTTTAAATCTGTATCGTTGTTGCCGACAATGGCACGAATATCTTCCTCATTGCAGAATTTCCATTTACCAAAATCCTCAACCTTAAAAACTTCTTTTGATGCCTTGTAGCCAAACTCCATGTAGTCTACACCTGCTTTTATATTAGTCTGATATAAATCTTTTACAAATTCATCTGAGAATGCAAAATTATTTACTAATCCACCGTCACGAAGTGTGCAATCAACCACCTTGATATCAGGGCGGTAAGAAATTAAATTACCATTATTCTGTTCCATACTTACCTCTCATTCTGCCTTTTGTAGGCTTTTTAAATTTGTCTGAACCGAATCATTTGTTGATGATATATAAATATCTTTACTTTAAACCGTTACACTTTAAAGCACTAAAGATTAGTTAAGTATAAAAGAAGAATGACAGGATGTCAAGTTGATTTTCTTGTATATTAAGAAATACAACGAATTATTATGAAAAAATGGTATTTGAAATTTTTTAGTATAGTGATGCACTTTGCATTTAGGTTACAGAAATTTTAGAATTCTTAAGAAATATGCAATGGAATTTTTGGTTTTGTGGTATTATAATCGGTAGCAAGGAACGAAATACTATTATTACTAAGATGGTTAAATATCAATGGTACAATACACTAGTTATTTCACATCAATATTTAAGCCCTTAATAATAGAAAAAGTGGAGGTTAACATGAAAGAACGGTTGCAGCGATTTATGATCGGCAGGTATGGAGTTGATGATTTTGCTAAATTTCAATTGATTGCAGTAATGGTGCTGTTGGTATTCAATGTGTTTATTAGGAGCTCTGTTATAGATGTAATAGGAATGATAATCATATGCTATTATTTCTATCGTATGCTTTCAAGAAATGTGCAGAAACGCTATCAGGAGAATGTGATGTATCTGCAATACCAGAATAAAGTAACTGCATTTTTTAAGGGACAAAAGAATCTGATGAAGCAGAGAAAAACTCATCATATATATTCCTGTCCTGGTTGCAGACAAAAAATCAGAATTCCAAAAGGAAAAGGAAAAATTGTAGTTACCTGTCCAAAGTGTAGGACAGAATTTACAAAAAGAAGCTAAAAGAATAGGCGGGGTGTCCGTCTGTTCTTCTTTTTATATTCTTTATATTCTAGAGCGTGTCTCAAAATTCATTCCTGCAATCTGCACGCTCTAGTTATAGTGAATAAACAAATACAAATACTACAGGTAGGTGAGAAACAATGTTTGGTTATGTAAATGTGAATGTCCCGGAACTAAAAGTGAAAGATTATTTAACATATCGTTCTTATTACTGTGGTCTGTGCCAGATATTAAAAAAACAAAATGGTGCGGCTTCCAGATTGACTTTAAGTTATGATATGACTTTTTTGACAATTTTGCTCACTGGCTTGTATGAGCCGGAGTGCCATACATATGAAAAGCGATGCATGATGCATCCAATGCGAAAACAGACTGTTTGCATTAATGAAGTGACAAAGTATGCAGCAGATATGAATGTGTTATTGAATTATGATAAAATGTTAGATGACTGGAAGGATGAGAAAAAAATCAGCAGGTATCTGTATTCTTTGATGATCAGGCGTAGAGCTAAAAAGGTGATGCAAAAATATCCGGAAAAAGCATCCTGCATTCAGAATAAGTTACAGGAATTATCTAAGGTGGAGGAAGCAGGCGTTGCGGATTTTGATACGGCAGCAGGTTTGTTTGGCAGAATAACAGAAGAAATTTTTGCCTATCGTAAGGATGAATGGGAAGAAAATTTGCGTCAAATGGGATTTTATTTGGGAAAATTCATTTACCTTATGGATGCCTATGAGGATTTAGAACAGGATAAAAAAAAGAATTCGTATAACCCCTTCCGGTTTCAGGAAAAGGAGGAATGTTCTGCTGAAAATTGCAGGCAGATGCTGACAATGATGATGGCAGAATGTGCAAGAGCATTTGAGAGGCTTCCAATTGTGAAAGAGGTTGATATTTTGAGAAATATACTGTATTCTGGTATATGGACTAAATTTGAGGAAAAAAATAAAGCGGTGATGAAATAGCACACAACAAATAGAAAGGTTTGGTGTATAGTGGACCCATATAAGGTTTTAGGTGTAGATAGAAATGCATCTATGGATGATATAAAAAAGGCATATCGAAAATTAAGCAGAAAGTACCATCCGGATGCAAATGTAAATAATCCCAATGCTGCGCAGGCAGAAGAAATGTTTAAACGAGTGCAGCAGGCATATGACCAGATAGTAAAGGAAAAAGAAGGCGGCACTGCATATGGAGGCAGCCAGGGTGGCTATTCTTATGGTTATAGCGGTTACGGACAACAGACTACCGGTAATACCAGTAATCAGGATGTCCGTTTGCAGGCAGCGGCTAATTATATCAACAGTGGTCATTATGCAGAAGCATTAAACGTACTTGCAAGTATCGATAATAAGACCGCTATGTGGTACTACTTAAGTGCCATGGCTAATTCCAGACTTGGAAATAACGTGGTAGCAATGCAGCATGCTCAGACTGCCGTAAATATGGCGCCAAACAATCTGCAGTTCAGATTGCTGTTGCAGCAGCTACAGGGAGGCGGCCAGTGGTACCAGTCCACAGGACGCCAGTATGGATATGATACAGGAAATCGTGATGATGCCTGTTTAAACCTATGCCTGAATTATCTTCTTTGCAGTTGTTGTTTTGGTGCTCCGGGACCATGTTGTTAAAGGAGGAATCTGGTATGTATTTACAGTGGGAATTTGATTGGCTTGATACCATACAAAGTTGGCGTACACCCGTTCTGGATAAGGTGATGATAGTAATATCTTCTTTGGGGAATGCAGGTATCATATGGATTATTATCTGTGTTATATTTATTTTAATTAAGGAGTACAGAGAAGATGGAGTGCTTATGATGAGCAGTCTGCTTACGGATCTGGTTCTCTGCAATGTTGTTTTGAAAAAAATGATTGCCAGACAAAGACCATGCTGGCTGAATGAGACAGTGCAGCTGTTGGTAAATAACCCAAAAGACTATTCATTTCCATCCGGACATACAATGGCATCCTTTGCAGTAGCCCCTATTATATATCGTGCAAATAAAAAATGGGGCATAGCCGCATATATACTTGCTGGTTTGATTGGATTCAGCCGGATGTATTTATATGTGCATTTTCCAACGGATGTATTCGGCGGTGCTGTATGCGGTCTGGGAGTTGCTGTACTGATATTATATTTAGGAAAAAAGAAAAGTTAATGAGGAAGCATCATAGAAAGGAATTACAAATGTCGTACGAATTACTTGTGTTAGATATAGATGGAACATTGACAAATAGTGAAAAGAAGGTTACAGAGAGAACTCTGCAGGCAATCAGACAGATTCAGCAGAAAGGCAAAAAGATTGCCATTGCTTCTGGGAGACCTACAGCTGGGGTAACAGGCATTGCAAAGACAATCGGATTAGACCAGACAGGCGGTTATATTTTATCATACAATGGGGGAAGAATCGCAGATTTCAAAACAGGAGAGGTGATTTACTCAAAAACAATTCCGATGGAACTGATTCCGGAAATTTATAAAAGTGCAATTGAATATGATACTAGGATTATTACTTATGAGGGAGACCAGGCCATTTCGGGAAATGGTGTAGACAAATACATTGAATTAGAAACTAGAATCAATGGAATTGGTATCAAAGAAACAGATAAGTTTGTAGAATATGTAACCTTTCCTGTGAATAAGTGTCTTATGACTGGAGAACCTTCTCATATGGAAGTAGTAGAGAGAAATTTGGCAAACAGATTTGAAGCAGAGTTGAATATTTTCCGTTCTGAACCGTTTTTTGTAGAAATTATGCCAAAAAACATTGATAAGGCATATTCCCTAGGAAAGCTATTAGATTATCTGCATCTTACAAAAGAGCAGATGATATGCTGTGGAGACGGTTTTAATGATTTATCTATGATAAAATATGCAGGACTGGGTGTTGCCATGGCAAATGCGCAGCCCGTTGTAAAGGAGGCTGCAGATTTTATTACCGCTTCTAATGATGAAGATGGTGTTGCAGACGTCATAGAAAAATTTATGTTGTAAACAACTTTTTTTGAACTGATATACAAAGTCGATTATTGATTCTGATGCCGTTAAAGCGGGGAAATGGAGGTTTACTATGTTTAAAATAGGCTGTCATTTGTCAGCATCCAAAGGATTTCTTGCAATGGGAAAAGAGGCGGTAAAGATTGGTGGAAATACCTTCCAGTTCTTTACAAGAAATCCGCGCGGAGGTGCAGCAAAAGCAATTGATGAGAAAGATGTGGAAGCATTTTTGGCATTTGCGGCAGAAAACGGAATAGATATTATTCTTGCCCATGCACCATATACGCTGAATGCCTGCGCAGCAGATGACAAAATCCGTACCTTTGCCAGGGAAACCATGGCGGATGATTTACAGAGAATGGAATACGTACCAGGCAACCTTTATAATTTTCATCCGGGAAGTCATGTAAAGCAGGGAGTAGAAATAGGAATTGATAAAATTGCGGATTTGTTGAACGAAGTGTTGTTTGAGAAACAGCGTACAACAGTCCTGTTAGAAACGATGGCAGGAAAGGGAACCGAGATTGGAAGAAGCTTTGAAGAAATTCGTGCTATTATGGATAAAGTGGAATTAAAAGATAAATTAGGCGTTTGTTTAGATACCTGTCATGTGTATGATGCCGGCTATGACATTGTGAACCACCTTGATGAGGTGCTAGAGCAATTTGACAGGATAATTGGACTGGATAAATTAAAGGCGATTCATTTAAATGACAGCAAGAATCCATTTGAAAGTCATAAGGATCGTCATGAAAAAATTGGAGAGGGATCGATTGGTATAGAGGCATTTACAAGAATTATCAATCATGAAAAGCTGAAGAACCTTCCATTTTTCTTAGAGACACCAAATGAGATTGAAGGCTATAAGCAGGAGATTGCGCTTTTGAAGGAACTTCGGAGGGAATGATAAAAAAGGTTTTCATTATTGAAAAATTGTGATACACTATAATGCGAGACTTGGAAAGCTGATGTGCTGCCCACAATATCAGGTGGTCAGCATACCAAGCAAACGAAAGGACTTAATGTATGTTAAATGAAGAACGTATCCGGAAGATGACAAAAGCAGCTATCTATGAAAAGAAAACAGCTGGCAAAAAGATAGGAATTACCAGATATTATCAAGGGGATTATATTTCTTATCAGGTTATAAAAGCTGCATTGTGCATGTCAATTATTTTCGTTATTTTTCTTGGGGGATGGGGGATTTTAAATCTGGAATATTTAATGAACAACATACATAAGATGGACTTGTTGGCGTTAAGCTCCAGAATATTGTTTTATTATGTGGTTTGTGTGGTTTTGTATGGATTGGCAGTCTATTTTGCTTCGTGGTATCGTTACCATACTGCACAGCGTGACATGAAAAAATATTATAGAATGTTAAAGGACATTGATGCAGGTTATGCAGAAGAAGAAGAACTTCTGAAAACAAGTAAAGAAAAAACAGGAGGTAATCTTAAGAATGCCCACACTTTTAGAGATTAGAGAAAGATTAAGAGAATTTTATGCGAAATATACCATATATATTGTTTCTGTATTAAAATTTATTGCAGCATTAGTTGTTTTATTACTGTTAAATGCACAGATTGGAAGTATGGAGCAGCTAATGAGCCCGTTGATTGTGATAATTGCAGCACTTTTTTGTTCCTTCATGCCGATTAATACAACTGTGCTGGTCGCAGCTGTATTTGCTTTGGGGCATATTTACAATACGTCATTAGAACTGGCAATTATTACAGTTATGTTATTCTTGGTAATGTTTTTGTTATATTGCCGTTTTGTGCCAAAGGATGCATACATTTTACTGTTGCTTCCCGTGTTGTTTGTGATGAAGATTCCATATGTAGTGCCGTTGGTGGCAGGTTTACTTGCCGCACCAATTTCAGCAGTATCTGTTGTCTGTGGGGTAATTATTTACTATATACTGGAATTGGCAAGAAACAGCAGTACTGTTTTAGCCGGAGCAGCGGAGGGAGACGTTGTTACCAGATTGCAGTTATTGCTGGATGCCATTGTGAATAATAAAGAAATGATATTAATATGCATTGCATTTGCAGCTACTGTAGTAATCACCTATCTGATTCGCAGATTGTCTGTTGATTATGCATGGTATATTGCCATTGGTGTTGGCGCATTGTCTGACATGATAATTCTGCTTGCCGGCGATTTCATGATGAATGTATCAAATGAAATTTTGCCAATGATAATTGGAACTATTGTTTCTATTTTAATATGCATCGTAGTGCAATTCCTGTTTTTTTCAGTGGATTATTCAGGAACAGAGCATGTGCAGTATGAGGATGATGAGTATTATTATTATGTAAAAGCGGTTCCGAAGATTACAGTGAGTACCGCAAAAAAGACAGTTCGAACAATCAATGAGAAAAAACCAGAAGTAAGACGTACCAATACATCATACCAGCGCACAACCAATGGAAATCATCCCCAGGGTAGTAGTAGGGAGAGATAATTAGTTTTTGGAGAGATAATGATGGATAATATTCGATTAGCAGCAGCAAAATTTTTTAAAATGATGGCAAGGTATATACCTGATGTAGAGTTTACAGATGTATTGGAAATTATCATCATTGCATTTGTGGTATATCAGATTTTAATCTGGATTAAGAATTCAAAAGCCTGGTTTTTATTAAAGGGTATTATTGTAATACTCGCATTTATGCTGTTCGCATTGCTGTTTGAGATGGACACTATCCTGTGGATTGCGCAAAATGCATTAGGAATCGCTGTTTTAGCAGTAATTGTAGTATTTCAGCCAGAATTACGCCGGGCATTGGAAGAATTAGGAAGAAAGCGATTTATTACCGCAGTACTGCCATTTGATAACAATAAATCAGACGAAGGTGTTATCACAGATAAGACTGTTTCAGAAGTGGTGAAAGCCTGCTTTGAGATGGCAAAGGTAAAGACAGGAGCATTGATTGTCTTCCAGAACAAATTATCCTTAAATGAATATACAAGAACAGGTATTGATGTGGATGCCATTGTAAGTAGCCAGCTTCTAATCAATATTTTTGAACATAATACACCACTGCATGATGGTGCAGTTATTATTGCTGATAATAAGATTGTTGCAGCCACCTGTTATTTGCCATTATCCGATAACAGGGAATTGAGCAAGGATTTAGGAACAAGACACAGAGCAGCAGTGGGAATCAGTGAGGTAACAGATTCCTTGACGATAACTGTTTCAGAGGAGACTGGATATGTTTCTGTTGCTTATAAAGGTGTGATATCCCGTAATTTAGATGCAGATGGATTGCGGAATAAATTATCCATGTTGACAGCAAAAGAACCTGAAAAATTCAGATTATGGAAAGGAAAGGGTAAGCATGAAAAAATGGCTGACAAATAACCTGGCACTAAAAGTTATTTCCATTCTGGTGGCAATGGTTCTCTGGTTAATCGTGGTGAATATTGACGATCCGGATAAGACAAGAACCTTTACGAATATTGAAGTGCAGGTGTTGAATCAGGATGCGATTGAAGATAGTGGAAAAGTATATAATATTTTAGATAACAGTAATATGATTACTGTAGATGTCATCGGTCCCCGTTCCTATTTGAAGGATTTAACGGCTTCTGATATTGTGGCTACAGCTGATTTAGAACAAGTTGATTTGGATATGGGGCTTGTGAAAATTAACGTGGCAGTCACGAAGGCTTCTGATAAAATAACGTCAGTAACGTCTAGAACAGTAAATATGAAAGTAAGTATTGAAGAACTGTTGTCTAAGCAGTTTCCAATTAAGACAGAAGTGACAGGTGAACCGGCAGAAGGATATGCGATTGGTGATTCTACAACATCTCAATCCATTGTGCGAATTCAAGGTGCAGCATCCATTGTGGAGACAATTAATACAGTTGTGGCAGAGGTGGATGTGACGGATATGAAATCAAAAGTAAATACACCAGTCACACTTAAGGCATATGACAATAATGGACAGCTGATTAGTTCAGATAAGCTGACATTCAGCAAAAAAGAAGTAAATGTAAATGTGGACATTCTTAAGATAAAGGAAGTTCCGTTGGTCTTCTCCATAGAGGGTGAACCGGCAGAAGGATATCGTGTCATTGGTGATGTACAGAGCAGTGTGGACACTGTTAAGATAGCTGGAAAGGACAACAGCCTAAAGAAAATCAATGCTGTCAGCATTGCATCAAGTGAATTAGATGTCACTGGAAGAAGCAGTAATTTAGAGGCTGTGGTAGATATCAGTAAATATATCAGAGATGATTGTAAGCTGATTAGCGATAAAGATGTGGCAGTTACGGTGGTGATTGAAGCTTTACAGTCAAAAGAGATTATTGTACCAAAAGATTCTATTGAGTTATTAAATATAGCTGACAATCTGGAAGCATTTGTAAATAATGAGTCTGTATCTATCGTAGTGTGGGGCGTTGCAGGAGAATTAGATGATTTGACAGTGGATGATTTGAAGGTAAGTGCTGATTTATCCGGTAAGGTGACACCGGGAATGTATAATGATGTCAGCCTTGATATTACAGTACCGGATGGGTATTTAGCTTCTGATTCCGCTTCCATAAGTGTACAAATAGTGAGTACTTTACCAGAGGAAACGGATGAGCCAGAGGCAACTGTTAAACCAACTGAGACACCGCGCCCAGAGGAAACCCAGTCTCCAGAGAGTACAGGTGATCCAATAACAACAGAACCAGAGGAGTCTGTTACAGATACAGTTATTAGTAACAGTGGTACTGCTGATACTGATACAGCGACAGATACGGACACCCCTAAAAATGACATAGAACAAGGTAACTAATCTGAAAATGTCAGGCACTATCAGAGAAAATGTTTAGAGAGCAAAAGGAGGCACTGATTATGGTCAGCAAGTTGATAAAGGTGAAGAATGTAACAGGTATTCATCTTAGAGCAGCAAATGCAGTTTGTAATACTGCAGTAAAGTACAGTTCATTTATTAAAATTAAGAAAAATGAACAGGTCGTCAATGCAAAAAGTATACTGGGAATTTTAAGTGCGTGTATACGATGTGATGATGAAATTATTATTGAGTGTGAAGGTGTGGATGAGGAAGCTGCTTTAAGCGAAGTGATTCGAACAATTGATAATTTGGAAATATAGTAGTCAGTCAGTTTACTGTTTTTATGCCGTTAAAACGGCGGAATGTGAGGATAACAATGAAATTATTTGTAACAGGATGTAATGGTCAGTTAGGTAGAGCAATCAATGCAGTTTATGCAGGAGATAAGGATGTAGAAATCGTAAATACTGATGTGGATACATTAGATATTACTAATGTAGAGGAAGTAATGAAAGCAGTGCTTGCGGCGAAGCCGGATGCAATTATCAATTGTGCAGCACACACAGGAGTGGATGCCTGCGAAACAGATGTAGACAATGCATACAAAATAAATGCAATTGGACCACGTAATTTAAGTATTGCGGCAAATGCAGTGAATGCTAAGTTAGTGCATATCTCCACCGATTATGTTTTTGCAGGAAACGGAACAAAGCCATATACAGAATTTGACCAGACAGGACCACAGGGAATGTATGGTAAGACTAAGTTAGAAGGCGAAAATTTTGTAAAGGCAATTGCAAATAAATATTTTATCATTCGAACAGCATGGTTATATGGTGATGGTAAGAACTTTGTAAAGACAATGTTGCGCCTGGCTGATTCTAACGATAAAGTACGCGTGGTAGGAGATCAGGTGGGCTCTCCAACCAGCACAGCAGAGCTTGCAAAGGCGATAAAATATCTCATTCCTACTGATAACTATGGATTATTCCATGGCACCTGTGAGGGAAGCTGTAGCTGGGCAGAATTTGCAGAGGAAATCTTCAGACAGGCAGGTCGTGATACAAAGGTAGAGGCTATTACAACAGAAGAATTTGGGGCTCCTGCTGCTCGTCCGGCATATTCTATTCTTGACAACTATATGTTAAAGCTGACAACAGACTTTAAGTTTGCAGATTGGAAGGATGCATTAGTAGAATACATGAAAACCTTATAAATAAAGGTTTATGGGAGCGTGTATGATAATTCATCGCAAAATGGAACATACATTTTGTAGAAAATATTCTTCAAACACACTCTAAAAAAACGGATTTTTTCATAAAATGAATGAAAAAATCTGTTTTTTTTATTGTATGTATAGGTGGAAATGTAAGGTAATTTATTTGTATTGTTGCATTTAAAAAAATATAATGGTATGATATGTCATATATAGTCGAAAAAAGGAAGGAGTAATGCACATACGTGCGCGTGAAAAGTTAATGAAATTACGGAAGAAACTTGGAATATTGGCTTGTGCCATGTTGCTGCTGGGAAGTGGAGGAAGTACACTGACTACAGAAGCAGACTCAACGATGAGTGTTGTGGATAACAATGCGGATGATGGAACATTTACAGTTACAGTGAGCAAAAGTGCAGCTGGGTCAAAATATAAGAAAATCTATTTAGATGTGTGGAGTGAAGTAGATGGAAAGGATGATTTACAGACCTTGTCTTTATCTTCTTCTAAGTCGAAATGGTCTTTTAATGTAAAGGCAGAGAAACATAACTATGATGAAGGTACTTACTGCCTTCAGGCATATTGCCTGAACAGCAAGGGAAGCAAAGTAAAATTAGCGTATACAACCTATGATGTAGCGGTGAATAGTGAGATGAATCTTTCTGTAAGTCTGAATAAAGATCAGTCAAAGATTATCGCAACGATTAACAATGCCCGTTATGGTAAAGATATGTTAGAAAAAATCAAGGTTCGAGTATGGTCTTATGAGAATGGTCAGGATGACATAAAGACTTATACTTTGAAAAACAAAGGTACCGGAACGTATACATATACAATACCTATCAGCAAACATAATTATAATGTTGGTGCTTATCGTGTGGAAGCATATGCATATTTTACAGAAGGTGAACCTGAACTGATTTCTTCAAAGAAAGTCACAATAAAAGGTATGAGCAATGCTACGGTTAGTACGAAGCTTACTAACTCAGATTTAGGAAAATGGAGTATTTATGCCAGTGGAATCACCGGACCGGCAACGATTAAGAAAGTGCAGATAAAAATGTGGTACACCAGTGATGGACCGGAAACTGCAAAATGGATTACGGCAAAGTATAAAAAGTCTACAAAACGTTATACTGCCTATGCAGCAGCAAAGAAATTTGCATATAAAAAGGGTAGCTATACAATGGAAGTATATGCAACAGATGCTCGTGGTGTATGCCAGTTAGTAGGTACGATTAACAGAAATATCACCCCAAACTTGACAAAGAGCATGTCATATAAGGCAGAACAAAAGTCAGCCGGATATGATGTGACAGTGTCTGGCTTAGGTTGTCTTAGCAAAGTAAGTGGTGTTACTTTTAAGGTATGGAGCGTAAATAGCAGCGTATCCAGTGCGACATCTTATGAAGGAACTTTAAGTGGTAGCAAATATGTTACAACCATTCCTATGGACAAGTTTACATCGGATGGTGCATATAATATAGGAGCTTATGTTACAGTAAAAGGGGAAGGAACTGTCAGAGTGGCACAGAATGTAATTAATGTGCAAAGTATGGTTTCAGGTGGCTGTTCTACACGTTATGTTAATAATGAAAATGGTTCTTTCCAGATGGTGGCAAATCCAATCACTTCTGTGAATGAGGTTTCTAAAGTTGAATTTATAGTAACCCCATCAACGAATCCGTCATTGGCAAGGATATATACTGCACGTAAAGTAGGAAACTCATGGCTGGCAGATGCAGGTGCAGCACAGTTTGATTGCACCACAGGTCAGTATGTAATTCAGGTAAAGGCTACCGATACAACAGGTGCTGAGCAGATTGTGGATACGATGTCTGTGAATGTAGAGATATCAACCAGATATGCAAATCTGTGTAAGGGCTCCGTGCAGATGCGGGGAATTGATATATCAAAATATCAGGCTAGTCCACAGAGTGATGGCTCATATAAGACTACAATAGACTGGAATAAAGTAAAGAGCGATGGTATTGATTTTGTTATGATTCGTATTGGATATCGTGGTGCAGAGAATGGTAACATTTATGAGGATCCAACCTTCCAGGCACATTTAGAAGGTGCTCAGAACGCTGGCATCAATGTGGGTGTTTACTTCTTTAGTCAGGCAATTACAGAGGCAGAAGCCGAGGAAGAAGTAAAGTGGATTTACAACAAAATAAAAGAATATCGTATTGATTTCCCTATCTGTATTGATTCAGAGGCTGTATATACAAGCAGCGGTAAAGGTGGACGTGCCAACAGCTTGTCCAAGGCAGCCCGTACGAAAGTAACAGCAGCTTTCTGTAATGCAGTAGTTTCTTATGGATATACACCATTAATTTATGCAAGTACAAGCTGGCTGAATAATAATCTTGATATGAATACACTGTCTAAGTTTGATGTATGGGTGGCACAGTATGGAGCCAATAATGGAAAAGATACACATAAGGTGACATATACAGGCAAATACACCATGTGGCAGTTTACTTCAACAGCAACTGTAAAGGGTGTTAGTGGAAAAGTGGATAAGAATAACGGATATTATGTTTATTCTGCCGGCGACGGTAATGGAAAGGCATATACACCATAAAAAAGTCAGAGGGTTGCAAGATATAAAAAGTCTTGCGACTCTCTTTTTATATATTAAAAAGTTATAATGGTATATTGTAACATATAAGTTATTGTTCAGACAGGACTTAGCGTTCACTGCTACGTCCATGAGAAAACGTAGTGATAAGCAAACGATGTTTTGTATAACACTCTTGTATTGTAGAAGATAACGTGTTAAAATAAAAATTTGAAAGATAAGTAAAAGAGGAGAAATAACGTGAAGCTGATCATTCAGGTGCCTTGTTTAAATGAGGCTAAAACATTACAAATTGCTTTGGATGCATTGCCAAAGCAGATAGATGGTGTAGACGAAATTGAATATTTAATTATTAATGATGGAAGTACTGATGATACGGTACAGGTAGCGAGAGAATGGGGCGTGCATTATATTGTCAATTTTACCAATAATAAAGGCCTAGCAAAAGGCTTTTTGGCTGGAATTGATGCAGCATTACGCAATGGTGCTGATATTGTGGTGAATACAGATGCGGATAACCAGTATGATGGCTCTGATATTGAAAATTTAATTCTTCCAATTTTAAATGGAGAAGCAGATATTGTAATTGGAGAGCGCCCAATTGATGATACAGAGCACTTTTCTTTTGTAAAAAAGAAACTCCAGCATTTTGGAAGCTGGGTAGTGCGTAAGGCTTCTAAGACAGACATTCCTGATGCACCAAGTGGATTCCGGGCATATAGCAGAGATGCGGCAATGCGCATGAACGTAATTAACGAATATACATATACGTTAGAGACGATTGTGCAAGCAGGACGTAATCGAATGGCTATTACTTCTGTTCCGGTTCATACCAATCCGGAACTTCGAAAATCCAGATTGTTTAACAGTATGTGGGGATATGTAAAACGTTCCATGCTGACTATTGTAAGAGCGTTCATCATGTACCGTCCATTGGCATTTTTTACAATGGTATCATTGATATTTCTGTTGGCAGGAGGCGGAATCGGTATTCGATTTTTGTATTATTACTTTAATGGAGCGGGAACCGGACATATCCAGTCATTAATACTGGCAAGTATGTTGATTATTATCGGCGTGCAGACCATGGTAATTGGATTCTGTGGTGATATTATGACTGCTAATCGAAAATTGATTGAGGACGTGCAGTACCGGGTAAAGAATTTAGAGTATGAGCTGTTAAAAGAGGGTAAGAAAAAGGATGCCCTGCAGGTAAATGGTATTGTAGAAGAATCAGAAAAGGATAAAGAATAAAATGCCAGCACTAATTATAATTACGATTGTATTTATTCTACTGTATTCGCTGGTGATGTACCTGACAGGAAAACCAGTCCGAAAAAATGAGATGCTGTATCCTTTTCAGGAAAGAATCATAAAGTGTAAGGAACCGGAACAAAAGGTGTTATATATATACCAGCCCTCCACTCATGGAAGTGTAGAAGCTGTGGCAGATTATTTTGCAGGAAGATTGAAAAATAAGCATTGTGAGGTGTGTATGAACCGTCCTTCGCCGGAGCTTTCTTATAATATAGAGGACTATGATGTCATTTTTCTAAGTAGTGCAGTATACATGGGATTACCATCACTTGTATTGCAGAAATATATCGAAACTCATTCCTTTGCAGGAAAAAAAGTAGTGATTTTACTAATAGGACGCAGAACAGATTTAACAGAAGAAGTAGAAATGCTGGCTGAGCGCATAGAAGATGCAGCAGAGATTTGCAGGATTAAAGTGTCAAAGAATGAATATGAGACTGCCTGGGAGACGATCAGTGCATTTATAGAAGAAGCGGCGGAGTAGCCGCTTCTTTTTTGATAAGAGTGATTGTTGAGATTAGTACAGTACAATCTTATATTG
The DNA here is from genome assembly GCA_045122835.1 of Lachnospiraceae bacterium. Classification (GTDB taxonomy): domain Bacteria; phylum Bacillota; class Clostridia; order Lachnospirales; family Lachnospiraceae; genus JBGVMW01. The sequence continues at coordinate 36,923 of JBGVIB010000181.1, read as the reverse complement.
TACTGCCAAAATATGTATTACTAAGGCGGTTAAATATTGATATTAACCATCTTAGTAATAATAGACAGAGAGGTATGGAATGAAGATAAAAGAATATTTAGAGAAACAAAAGTTATTGTGTGATGGTGCATTTGGAACATATTATTCATCCCTGGCAGGGGAAGAACGTGTGGCAGAGCAGGGGAATTTTGAAAAGCCGGATATTGTAAAACAAGTACATGCAGCATATATTGAAGCAGGTGCAATGCTGATTCGTACCAATACTTTTGCTTCTAATACACAAATGCTGTCCATGACAGTGGAGGAGGTAAAGGAAAATATTAGAGCAGGCTGTCGTCTGGCAAGGGAAGCTGTGGAAGAATCCGGAAAGCCTGTGTATATTGCTGGTGATATTGGACCGATACCAGTGAAGCAGAACCCGGAAGCAGAGGCTGAATACGAAGAAATATGCCGAACCTTTTTAGAGGAAGGGGTGGATATTTTAGTATTTGAAACTTTTCCAGATGTAGAAACCATCCTTCCTGTTATCAAGCGAATGAAGGCAGAGCAGGATGTATTTATTATTGTGCAGTTTTGTGTCAATCAATATGGATACAGTAATTCCGGCTTAAGCGCAAAGAGATTGTTAGCAGAAGCCGATGTACCTGAGATAGATGCAGTAGGATTTAATTGTGGTGTAGGTCCGGGACACTTATATTCTATTTTAGAGAAATGCAATTTAGACAGAGGAAAATATATCACAGCACTGCCAAATGCCAGTTATCCACAGATTATAAAGAATCGAATGGTTTTCTTAGACAATGAAGAATATTTTGTGGAAAAAATGCAGGAAATGGAGAAATTAGGTGTTGATATCTTAGGCGGATGTTGTGGAACAACGCCGTCATTTATCAGGAAAATGTGGGAAACCATAGACCAGAATCACAGATATCCACATCACACCATAGAAGGTGTCAAAGAGGAGACATCGGCAAAGAACAGTGCGTTCTATGCTGGGAAAGAAAATAAAAAAGTAATTGCAGTAGAATTGTCGCCGCCGATGACTGGAGACAGCGAAAAAATGATGGATGCGGCCAACAGCCTGAAAAATATGAATGTGGATGTAGTTACATTCCCGGACTCGCCATCAGGCAGAACAAGGGCAGATTCCATATTAATGGCAGCAAAGGTAGCGTCTGAGACCGGATTGTGTGTTATGCCTCATGTCTGCTGTCGTGACAAAAATGCCATTGCTGTGCGCTCCCAGTTGTTAGGGGCTTATATGAATGGCATTTCCAACTTTTTAGTGGTGACCGGTGACCCGGTGCCAACGTTGATTCGTCAGACGGTAAAAAGTGTATTTAACTTTGATTCTGTTGGATTTATGAAAATAATTAAGGATATGAATGAAGATCAATTTGCAGAAAATCCAATGACCTATGGTGGTGCCATTGGTTGTCATCGCAAGAACCTTGATGTAGAAATTAATCGTGTGAAAAAGAAAATGGAAGCTGGAGCAACATTCTTTTTCACCCAACCAGTATTTGACAAAGAAGGTGTGGATCGGGTAAAGCAGATTAAAGAGGCCACAGGTGCAAAAATATTGTGTGGTGTCATGCCGCTTGTCAGCCGGAAAAATGCTTTATTTATCAAAAATGAGATGACGGGGATTGAAGTATCTGATGAAATTGCAGAACGGTTCCAGCCGGATATGACAAAAGAGGAAAGCGAGGCAGTGGGGATTACTATTGTCAAAGAAGTGATGAAATATGCAGAGGACGCAGTGGATGGCTTTTACTTTTCACTGCCATTTAATCGGGTATATTTGCTGAAGGCTATTTTAGAGTAAATAGTGATAGAAAGCAGAATAAGGGTTGTTGTTAAAATCTGGCATGAGAAAAAGTCTAAAACTGGCACTATCAAAAAGGTCAGTAAGAGACTATGATACCTCTATAATTTAACGAGGAGTGATGAAAATGTCAGAAACAAAAGCAGTAAGAGCTACAGCGGGAACTACTATGGAGCAGGTAAAATTTTTAACAACAACCGCGATGGGAATTGCGTTAGTGTATTTGTTCACCTGGTTGATACATGTACAGATATTCCCAGGAGAAGGTGGACTTGTTCATTTAGGTAATGTGCCATTATTTATATTTGCCATTCTTTTTGGGAAAAAGACCGGAGCCATTGCAGGCGGACTTGGTATGGCGCTGTTTGATTTGACTTCCGGATGGACGGCCTGGGCGCCATTTACCCTGATTGTGGTAGCCATCATGGGATTTGTAGTAGGGTTCATTACCGAAAAGAAAAAGGGATTTGGATGGTATGTACTTGCAATGGTAGTAGCTTTACCAATCAAAATTGTAGGTTACTATATTGCAGAAGGATTTTTATATGGCAACTGGATTTCGCCGGCATTATCGATTCCTGGTAATGTACTTCAGGTTGTGGCAGCCATTGTGATTACAGCTATCGCAATCCTGCCATTAAAAAAAGCAGCAAATAAAATATTATAGGAGCTAATATGTATAAAATAATGACACCGGGACCTACCCAGGTAAAGGAAAATATCCGGATGGCAAGAAGCTTAGAGTGTACCAATCCGGATTTAGACGAAGAATTTGTAGAATTTTATAAAGAAACCTGTGAGTTAATCAGCAGCCTGTTACATACAAAAAATGAAACATTGATTTTAGACGGAGAAGGGATTCTTGGATTAGAAGCAGCCTGTGCTTCTTTGACAGAGCCGGGAGATAAGGTTTTAGTTTTAGATAATGGAATTTACGGCAAAGGCTTTGCAGACTTTGTGTCCATGTACGGCGGACAACCGGTACTATATACTGTAGATGACAAGAATCCAATTGACCCTGTTGAGCTGGAAGCATATTTAAAAGATAATCATGATTACAAATATGCAACAGTAGTTCATTGTGATACACCAAGTGGTATGTTAAATGATATCGGAAGCCTTTGCCCGATTTTAAAAAAATATGGCATTCTGACCGTAGTAGATTCTGTATCCGGCATGTTTGGTGAGGAAGTACGGGTAGATGACTACCAGATTGACATTCTGTGTGGTGGATCCCAGAAGGCAGTTTCTGCACCTCCGGGATTAACCTTTGTGGTAGTCAGTGATGCTGCGAAAAAGGCCATGCAAGATAGAAAGACACCAATCGCTTCTTTTTATGCAAATCTGAAAGTATTTGAGGGGTATTATGAAGCAAAGTGGTTTCCATACACCATGCCAATCAGTGATATTTACGGATTGCGGGCGGCCTTTGACAATATTGGGGCAGATAAGGATATGTTAAGTCGCCATGCCAGAATTGGAAAAGCTTGTCGCAAGGCAGTAACAGAAGCTGGATTAAAGCTCCATCTGGAAGCTGGATTTTCGAATACAGTAACTGTTTTTGATGTTCCGAAAGGAACAACTGCAAAAGCAATCCTTGATAGTATGCGAAAGGAACATAATATCATGTTAGCTGGTTCTTTTGATACACTGGAAGGTCAGGTAATCCGCATTGGACATATGGGAAGCAATGCCAATGAAGCAGACATGACAGAAACACTTGGTGCGTTGGATGAAACACTGGCGAAGTTAGACGTTTCACTGAAAAAGAGTATGAAGAATGTGTTTGTGGAGAACCTGTAAGCATGTTCCTGATATCATGTATATGAATAATAGAAATGATAACCTTTGCAAACCCACACAATATCTGGGTTTGCAAAATATTTATAAAATAATTAGCACTCACCCCTTGACAGTGCTAACAATTGGTGTTATAGTCTCCTTAGAACAAAGAAAACGAAAATTCTACACATACTAATGTTGTGGAAAAGTTATGAGATTGGAGGAAGACATATGAATATCAGCAAATTTACACAAAAGTCCCTTCAAGCGGTAAATGATTGTGAGAAGTGGGCATATGAATATGGCAATCAGGAGATTGAACAGGAGCATTTGTTATACAGCCTGTTAAAGCAGGAGGATAGCCTGATTGCAAAATTAATTGAGAAAATGGAGATAGACTTAGACCATTTTACAAAGAAAGTGGAGAATAGCTTAAATAAGCGGGTGAAGGTATCCGGAGCAGGTCAGCTTTATATTGGAAAAGATTTGAATAAAGCATTAATTTCTGCAGAGGATATTGCAAAGAGCATGGGAGATGAATATGTTTCTGTGGAGCATTTATTCTTAGCCCTTATGAATAACCAGAATCCGGGTATTAAAGCTATTTTACAGGAATATGGAATTACAAAAGACAGATTCTTACAGGCGTTGTCATCTGTCAGAGGTAACCAGCGTGTGACCAGCGACAATCCGGAAGCTACTTATGATACCTTAAATAAATACGGACAGGATTTAGTAGAGCGTGCCAGAAACCAGAAGTTAGACCCGGTTATTGGCAGGGACAGTGAGATACGAAATGTAATCCGCATTTTATCCAGAAAAACAAAGAACAATCCAGTATTAATCGGCGAACCTGGTGTTGGTAAAACTGCCGTAGTAGAAGGCTTAGCCCAGCGAATTGTCCGCGGTGATGTGCCAGAGGGATTAAAGGATAAGAAAATATTTGCTCTTGATATGGGCGCTTTGGTAGCTGGCGCAAAATATCGCGGTGAATTTGAGGAACGTTTAAAGGCAGTATTGGAGGAAGTAAAGAAAAGCGATGGAGAGATCATTCTTTTCATTGATGAGCTTCATACCATTGTAGGTGCCGGAAAAACAGATGGTGCCATGGATGCTGGTAATATGTTAAAGCCAATGCTAGCAAGAGGAGAACTCCATTGTATTGGTGCCACCACATTAGACGAATACCGCATGTATATTGAAAAGGATGCAGCGTTAGAGCGACGTTTTCAACCGGTTCATGTGGAGGAGCCAACAGTGGAGGATACTATTTCCATACTACGTGGATTAAAGGAGCGTTATGAAGTATTCCATGGTGTGAAAATTACAGATAGTGCGTTGGTGACAGCAGCAACACTTTCCCATCGTTATATTTCAGACCGTTTTCTACCGGATAAAGCCATTGACTTAGTGGATGAAGCCTGTGCTCTGATTAAGACAGAGTTAGATTCCATGCCGGCAGAATTGGATGAATTGCAGCGAAAAATAATGCAGCTAGAGATTGAGGAAGCGGCATTAAAAAAAGAAACAGATAACTTAAGTAAAGAACGTCTGGCAGAGCTGCAAAAGGAATTGGCAGAATACCGGGATTCCTTTGCCAGCCAGAAAGCCCAGTGGGATAATGAAAAGAATTCTGTGGAGCGTTTGCAGAAATTAAGAGAAGAAATCGAAGATTTGAATAAACAGATTCAGATTGCCCAGAGAGAATATGACTTGAACAAAGCAGCAGAATTGCAATATGGTAAGCTGCCACAGTTAGAGAGCCAGTTAGCACAGGAAGAAGAAGCGGTGAAAAACCGGGAGTTACAGCTGGTGCATGAGAGTGTTTCCGAGGAGGAAATAGCGAAAATTATTTCTAGGTGGACTGGAATTCCAGTGGCAAAACTGACAGAAGGTGAGAGAAGCAAAATTCTCCACTTAGATGATGAACTTCATAAGCGTGTTATTGGTCAGGATGAAGGCGTAGAAAAGGTCACAGATGCCATTATCCGTTCCAAAGCAGGCATCAAAGACCCAACAAAGCCAATTGGTTCCTTCCTGTTCTTAGGACCAACCGGTGTGGGTAAGACAGAACTTGCTAAGGCATTGGCAGCCAGCTTGTTTGATGATGAATCTAACATGGTTCGAATTGATATGAGTGAATACATGGAGAAATATTCTGTATCCAGATTAATTGGAGCTCCTCCGGGATATGTAGGTTATGAAGAAGGAGGTCAGTTGACAGAAGCAGTCCGAAGGAAACCATATTCCGTTGTGTTATTTGATGAAATTGAAAAAGCACATCCGGATGTGTTCAATGTGTTACTTCAGGTATTAGATGATGGACGTATCACAGATTCCCAGGGAAGAACGGTAGACTTTAAGAATACAATTCTGATTATGACATCCAATATCGGTGCTAACTACCTGTTAGAGGGCATTGAAGAAGATGGTACCATTCGTCCGGAAGCAGAAGCTATGGTTATGGAAGAACTGCGGGCACATTTCCGTCCGGAATTTTTAAACAGGCTGGATGAGACAATTCTCTTTAAACCGTTGACAAAGAACAATATTACAGGCATCATTGATTTGCTGTTAGCAGATATCAATAAGCGTCTTGCAGATAAGGAGTTATCAATTGAGCTGACACCTGCAGCAAGGGCAGCCATTATAGAAGGGGGCTACGACCCGGTATATGGTGCAAGACCATTGAAGCGGTATATGCAAAAATATGTGGAAACCCTGTCTGCCCGTCACATTTTAGCAGGTGAAGTACATGCTAAAGATACTATAACCATTGATGAGGCAGAGGGGACATTATTTGTTCGGTAATACAACATGAATTATGTTAGCAGGTGACAATACCGGCATAGAATTGAATATTTCGTGTAACGGAATCCTTTCCTAAAGGAATGGACGGAACCTGTAAAATGTGATAAAGTAGGGCATAGTAGAAACGCTATGCCCTGCTTTTATTTATATACTAGGAAAATACAATGTTTTATCATAGAATGTAATACTCAAAATTTCCTATTGTATAAAAAGTTTGATTTTCTGATATACAAAAATTGTGATGTACGGGCATTGTGTTCAAATGTAACATATCATATAAGGAGGTACAATCCATGCCATTACCGAAAGACCCAGTAATCTTATTGAGTTATGTAAATACTCAGCTTCGCGACAATTTTCCGTCCTTAGAAGATTTTTGCAAATCCAACAATCTGTCAGAAGCAGAGGTGACAGAACCCTTATCATCCATTGATTACCAGTACGACAAGGAAACAAACCAGTTCGTATAAGGAGGACCAAAAGTGATTTTACGGAGATTTACGGCAGAACCGGATAAAATGCAGGTACTGAAACAGGTGCAGGCAGAAATTATAGGTGGAAGCATAGCAAGTGAATATGACAGAATAAAAGCAGAACTCTTTAGAGTAGTGGAGCCGGTTGTCTGTTTTCAAGTGGAGAATGGATATGCATATGTGCTCCTTACTCTTGGCAGAGCTTTAGATGAAAAGCTTTCGCAGCTTATGGATCAGGGAGAACTGCTGGATAGCTTGCTTTTAAGCACTATAGCAGATGAATATTTGTTTCAGATAGATAGAGAGTTCTCGGATAGAATACGACCGTATTTAGCCAAGGAAAAGATGGGGGTAAAAGAACGTTTAGAGCCGGGAAATCATCTGCCAATAGAAGAAGCAGGAGTCATATTTGAAAAATTAAGGGGAGAATTAAGTGATGTTACGATAACTGACAATTATATGTTTCAGCCTGTGAAGACAATGGCATATATGTTAGAACTAACTTCAGACAGCGCCATTTTTCGTGCTCAACACGATTGCAGCACGTGTAAAGCAGTAGGATGCCCTATGCGAAGAAATAGCAGGGAGCGTAATCGAAAATTCTACAGCGTGGATGCATATGAATTAGAATCTCTTACAAGTGGAAACAGTACAGAGGGTGTGACATATGGAGTAGCCATTGACATTGGAACCACAACTATTGCAGTGCAGCTTATTAACATACACAATGGAAAAGTATACCAGACAGCAAGTGGGTTGAATCACCAGAGAGAATATGGAACAGATGTGATGCTTCGTATCCAGAGTGCCATAGATGGAGCTGGTTCCAGGTTGCGTGAACTTGTGCAGAATGATATTTTAGAACTGCTTCATTGTGTGGCAAAAAAACAGAATATTTCCATGGACGAAATTACAGAACTTGCTATATCTGCAAATGTAGTAATGATTCATTTGCTAATGGGCTACAACTGTAATGAGTTAGCAGCCTATCCATTTTCTTCAGAGCATTTAGCATATGAATATCACACGTTCCAGGCCGTGTTTGGCTCCAATGAAACATTAGCAGTATGCCATTTCGTTCCGGCTTTTACGCCATTTGTAGGCGGAGATATTATGGCTGGGGTATTTGCAACAGGAATGGCTGGAGATGAGAAAACCCAGCTACTGGTGGATTTAGGAACCAATGGAGAGATGGTGTTAAAGCATAACAATTGGTATTATGTAACCTCAGTAGCTGCCGGACCAGCCTTTGAAGGTGGGGGAATCGGCTGTGGTACAGGAAGTGTAGAAGGTGCCATTAGCCAATTTTCATTGGAAAAAGGGGTGCGAAAAATCAGGACCATTGGTGACAAAGAACCTTGGGGGCTCTGTGGTAGTGGTCTGTTGGACGTTTTAGCAGAATTGTTAAAGTATGGTCTGTTGGGAGCAGATGGAAGTTTGTCCAGGCTATATGCTCGAACAGGTTACCCGGTAACCACTGACGAAAAGCTAACGATTACCCAGCAGGATATCAGAGAACTGCAGCTAGCCAAAGGTGCCGTCCGTGCTGGAATAGAGCTGTTGTTAAAGCAGGCTGGCGTTGCCATAGAGGATGTGCAGACAGTCTATTTAGCTGGTGGTTTCGGTTATCACATACAAATTGAAAGTGCTCTCCGTCTTGGAATCTTTCCAAAAGAATGGAAAGAGAAAATAAAAGCAGTAGGAAACACAGCTCTGGCTGGTGCAGTGTATGGCTTGCAGCACCATGATTTGTTTAAAAAGGGTGATGGACTACATAAGGAATGTCGGGAACTGGTATTGGCAAAGGAACCAGACTTTCAGCCAACATATCTGCAAGCTATGAATTTCCCAAGAACAACGGCAGGATAGCCAGGAGAACTACGTTTTCATATGGGATGTGCAGTTCAGCACAGTCCTGTACTGAATAGTTACAAATTTTCATATAATGAGAGGAAAGTCATAGCAGGAGTGCACCATGAAGAAATATCATTGGATGTTGCTTGTTATAGATGTGGGGCTGGCAATTGTGTGCTTGTGTTTATTATATGGAAATGTAGCGGAAGAAAAGCCGGTGCTCAGTGAGAACGTGGTACAGGAAGATAAAAAAATTGCACTTACCTTTGATGATGGTCCTAACCCGGAATATACACCAAAATTATTGGATGGATTAAAAGAACGAAATGTGAAGTGCACCTTTTTTCTGTTGGGAAAAAGTGCAGAGGTGTATCCGGATATAGTGAAGCGAATTTCTAAGGAAGGACATTTAATCGGCAATCACACATACAGCCATGTACAGTTGACGACCTTATCTGATGAGATGGCAAAAAAAGAACTGGATATGACCGACAAAGTGATATGTGATATTACAGGAAAAAATGTGGAATATGTACGCCCACCCTTTGGAGACTGGAATAAAAAATCTACAATGATGGACTCATACATCATTGTGTTGTGGAATGTGGATTCCAGAGACTGGGTATTAAAAAACAGAGAATGCATAGTGCGAAATACATTGGCTTCCGTAAAAGATGGCAGTATTATCCTTATGCATGACAGCTACCAGACATCGGTAGATGCAGCACTGGATATCATTGACAGCCTGAAAAGGGAGGGCTATGAGTTTGTAACCGTTGACGAATTGGTGATGGACTAACTTAGTTCCCGAATGGGGAGATTTAACAAAGGAAAGGAAACAACTATGGATTTATTTGATTATATGCGGGAAAATACAATGAAGCAGGAAGCACCTCTTGCAGCCAGAATCAGACCCCGCACCGTAGAAGAAATAGTAGGACAGGAGCATATTTTAGGTAAAAATAAACTTCTATACCGTGCAATACAGGCAGATAAATTAGGCTCCATCATATTCTATGGTCCACCTGGCACAGGCAAAACTACCATAGCCAAAGTGATTGCTAACACAACCAGTGCAGAGTTTACACAGATAAACGCCACCATTGCCGGCAAAAAGGATATGGAGGAGGTTGTGGAGCAGGCAAAGAATAATTTGGGGATGTATGGCAAGAAAACCATATTGTTTGTGGATGAAATTCATCGCTTCAACAAAGGCCAGCAGGATTATCTGTTGCCATTTGTTGAGGATGGAACATTGATACTTATTGGTGCCACCACAGAGAATCCGTATTTTGAGGTAAATGGAGCGTTGTTATCCCGTTCCCGTATTTTTGAATTAAAGCCATTAAATAAAGAAGATATTAAGACCATACTGAAACGTGCAGTCTATGATCAAGACCGTGGAATGGGAGCATTTGGTGGAGAAATAACACAAGATGCGTTAGATTTCCTTGCAGATGTCTGCAATGGAGATGCCAGAACCGCATTAAACGCCATCGAACTTGGGGTTATGACAACAGAACCAGATGAAGACGGTAAAATTGTTGTTGACATGGAGGTAGCCCAGGAATGTATCCAGCGCCGTGTTATCAGCTATGATAAAACAGGAGATAACCACTATGATACCATATCCGCATTTATTAAAAGTATGCGTGGATCTGACCCAGATGCAGCAATTTACTATCTGGCAAAAATGTTAGATGCAGGTGAGGACATCAAATTCATTGCCAGAAGAGTCATGATATGCGCTTCAGAAGATGTAGGAAATGCTGATCCGGAGGCACTGCAGGTGGCAGTATCCGCAGCTATGGCAGTAGAACGTCTTGGCATGCCGGAAGCCCGGATTGTGTTGGGACAGGCAGTTACCTATGTTGCCTCTGCACCAAAGTCCAATGCAGCCTACGTAGCGATTGATCAGGCTTTGGAGGTAGTACGAAAGCATCAGGTGTCAGATATTCCAATGCACCTAAAAGATGCTCATTACAAGGGCGCTGCGAAGTTAGGCCATGGAGTGGAGTACAAGTACGCTCATAATTATCCAAATCATTATGTAAAGCAGCAGTATTTACCGGATTCACTGGTGGGAACCACATTCTATGAGCCTACAGAAAACGGATATGAAAAGGTAATACGTGAGTATTTAGAGAAAATTCGAAAAGAAGACATATAAAAATTGTAAATAACCAATGTAAATAAAAGAATTATGTCAAAAGTTGACGAAAAATGCATATTATGGTAAAATAGTGGGAACAAGTTTCGGATTTGTAAGACAGGAAATCTGATATAAGAGTCAGATTCGAAATGTCATATGTGAGGGGAAGATAAATATGACGACTTGTAGCTATGAGGATAGGCAATAGTTACAATGTTTTTTGATAATTTAGTGGGTAGAAACATGACATGCTTTGGAGGATGGGGTAACGAAAGGGCGATGTTGTTTAGGAACAAGAAAGCAGCAAAACTATAATCTAAAGTTTTGTTGCTTTTTCTTTTTATTAGAAATTACTCCATACAGAGGGGAAAGAATATGGTGATAACACAGGATAGCATATTTCGGTTTTCAATGGATAATGCACTAGAGATGGCATTTATCTTTGAAAACAATGGAAAAATTATTTATGCAAATAAATCGGCAAAGCAACAGCTATCATATGGAGAAGACTGTTTCATCAGTGAAATTTTTCCGGAGGCATTTGAAGTGACAGACAATAGTCTGGCAGCAAACTGTAGTTTTGGAATGGAACTACAGGAAATGATGGCATATCGGAGAAATAAAACTTGCTTTCTAGTAGCTGCAAGAATATTACAGTTTAGTCAGGAACCGTCTGTGTATCTTTGTATGGCATATGATATTTCTGAGCGGAACATGTTAGAAAAAAAGATAGTCCAGGCAGGACAGGAAGCAGAAGAAGCATTAAAGGTAAAGTCAGAATTTGTTGCCAGTGTGACACATGAATTACGGACACCGGTTAATGGAATTCTAGGCAACGTGCAAGAGCTTTTACATATTGAAACAGATAAAGAAAAATTGCGTCTGCTTCATTTGTTGGAGCGGGGCTGTGCAGATATGAATACAATTATCAACTCCATTCTGGATTTTTCAAAGCTTGAGGCTGGTAAATTTACATTAGAATTGCGCGAATTTAACTTTCGTAACATGCTTGATTATGTAAAAGCAAATCATATGCACAAAATTACAGAAAAAGGATTGGATTTTTTCGTGACGATTTCTCCGGGAGTTCCGGAATATATAATTGGAGATGAACTGCGGATTGTTCAGATTTTAAATAATTTATTATCCAATGCCTGTAAGTTTACTTCTGTTGGAAAAATTATGCTTGAGGTTATTAAGACAGCCCAGTATGACAACAGGGTGGAATTATTTTTTATGGTGATCGATTCGGGGGTCGGAATTGATAAAGCCAGTCAGGATAAATTATTCAAAAGTTTTTCACAGGTGGATGCGTCTATTTCCAGAAAATATGGCGGTACCGGTCTGGGATTAAATATATGTAAGCAGTTGGTAGAACTTATGGATGGAACGATTCGTGTGGAAAGCGAACTGAATAAAGGAGCGATGTTTTCTTTTCATATCTGGGTGGAAGTGTCGAAGGAGAAGCTAAGTCATCCAATGGAAAATGCAGATAAAAATATGCTAATCCATAAGCTAAAGAGCTTGTCACAGGAAGACAACAATGAGACTATTTGGAAATACGGAGAACCAGAAAATGCAGAAGAAATTCAAAAGAAAATGTCAAAGCTGATTCTTAGCGTGGAAATGGAAAACTGGGAAAAAGCAGTCACATTTGCAGATACCATAAGACAGTTGACAGAGGGTGCACCAAAAGAAATAAAAACAGCAGTATTGCGTTTAAAAATGGCGGTACAAAAAGAAGATTACGAAAAGGCTGTAGTAGCATTTGAAGCAGTTGAGGCATTGCTATAATTTACAAGGGAGGAGTTGTATGTGGGGAGAAAATGCAGGGAAAGAAATACCACGGATTCTAATTGTAGATGATGTGGAAGAAAATCGATTTATATTAAGAGATATTATTCTGGAAATGGGATATCAGCCAATATTGACAGAAAACGGTGCCCAGGCATTGAAGATGGTGGAACGATATGCATTACAGTTAATTATATTAGATATTGCTATGCCTGTTATGGATGGTTATGAGGTTTGCCAGATTGTGAAGGCAAATCCGGTTACGAGGGAGATTCCTATTATATTTATTTCCGCTTATGATGAGGCGTCAGATATTTCAAAGAGTTTTGCTCTTGGGGGTGAAGACTATATTACAAAGCCGTTTATTCCAGAGGTGGTAAAAGCAAGAATCGGGGTGCACTTGAAGTTATATGAAGCAAATCGAAGTTTGCAAGAGATGAACCGACAGCTGCAGGTTTCTGTAAATGAACAGTTAAAACAGATGGAAAATGAAAAGAAAAATGTTCTTTATGCACTGATACGAGTGGCAAGAGAAAACGCCTGTTATGATGAGCAGCATATGGAGAGACTTTGCTGTAATTGCCGAGTGTTAGCAGAGGCAATGCAGCTTTCTGTGGCGTATGGACAAGTGATTTCCGATACCTTTGTGGACACCATAGAGCTGGCGGCACCTTTGTGTGATCTGGGAAACGTAGCAATTTCAACGGATATCCTTCAGAAAAAGGATTCCTTGAACGAGGAAGAAAATAAGATCATGCAGACTCACACAACCATAGGAGCAAGAGTGCTGCGTGATATTGATGAGGCTGGAGATTATAATGATTTTATAAAGATGTCAATTGATATTGCGAATTATCATCATGAGAATTGGGACGGCAGTGGATATCCATCCGGTATAAAAGGAGATGAGATACCGATTTCAGCCCAAATAGTGGCGGTGGTCAGTGAATATTGTGCGTTGACGGAAAATCGTGTGTACAGACAGATATATGACAGAGAAGAAGCTTTTGCAATTATGGAGAAAGATGCAGGGGTAAAATTTAATCCGGATATTTTTCATATTTTAAAGAAAATATATAGACAGTTACATTAGTAATAGAGTAAAGAGGGGGAAGAACATGGGCAAAATACGAGTGTTAGTAGTGGAGGATTCTTTAGTATTCAGGGAACTTCTTGTAGCAAATCTAAGTAAGGATCCTGCCATTGAGGTAGTGGCGGCTGCAAAGGATCCTTATGAGGCAAGGACTGCCATTGAGAAATACAAACCGGATGTTATGACTTTAGATATTGAACTGCCAAAGATGAATGGTATCGAATTTCTAAGAAAGCTGATGCCCCAATATCCATTTCCAGTGGTAGTTATCAGTTCCTTAAGTGATAAGGTATTTGATGCCATGAATGCCGGGGCTGTTGACTTTGTGGCGAAACCACAGGTGAGGGACCATAAACAAATAGATGAATTTATAAAAAGAGAATTACCGGATAAAATTAAAATTGCCGCAGTAGCCAAAGTAGATGTAAAAAAAATTGTGCCATCTAATCCGGTGAAGCCAAAGGTTACATCGAATAACAAGAACATGATAGTAGCAATTGGTGCTTCCACAGGAGGCCCGGAGGCATTAGAGTCGGTGCTGCGAGGTTTTGGTCCGGATATACCGGGGGTAGTCATTGTACAGCATATGCCGGCCAGATTTACGGAAAAATTTGCCAAGCGATTGGATCAGGAATGTAGCGTTCATGTGAAGGAGGCAAAATCAGGAGATGTGGTAATGCCGGGGCAGGTATTGATTGCACCGGGGGGCGAGACACATATGCAGCTGATCCGGGTAAATGGTGTCTATCAGGTAGTGTGTAAACCAGCAGAGAAGGTAAATGGACATCGCCCATCAGTAGATGTATTATTTCACTCGGTTGCTTCCGTAGCCAAGAAAAATGCATTAGGTATTATTCTTACCGGCATGGGTGGAGACGGTGCCCAGGGACTTTTGGCTATGCGAAATGCAGGAGCAAAGACAATTGGACAAAGTGAAGCCAGCTGTGCTGTGTACGGAATGCCGAGAGTTGCCTATGAAATAGGAGCTGTGGAGTATCAGGAGCATCTTATGGACATTCCGGAACGCACCTATGAATTAATCAACAAAATGTGAGGGGTTAGCAATGAAAATATTATTAGCAGAGGACGATTATTTAACAAGAAAAGCTATGGATAATTTTTTATCCCAATATGGCGAGTGTGATGTTACAGTAAATGGCATGGAAGCGGTAGATGCTTTTATGCTGGCATTAGAAGAAGAGGAGCCATATGATTTAGTGTGTCTAGATATTATGATGCCGGTGATGGATGGATATCAGGCACTGATGGGAATTCGGAATTTAGAAAAGGAACGTCATATTCCAGTGGAGAAATCGGCGAAAATAATTATGACAACTGCATTAAACGAGGAAAAAAATGTAAAAATGGCATTTGAACTAGGGTGTACCATATATTCAGGAAAGCCAATTGATCAGGGACGGTTTGAACAGGCGCTGAAAAAGCTTGGATTGATATAAGTAAAAGCGCAATTGTCTTGTAGTAACAATATTACGAGGAGGAGTACAAAATGGCAGATGAGTTTAGCACAGATGATATGTTAGACACCTATCTGTTCGAAAGCAGACAGCTTCTTGGTCGGTTACAGGAAATTGTACTTGAGCAGAAGGACGCAGAATATTTTGACAAGGATAGCATTCATGAAATATTTCGAATCTTGCATACCTTAAAAGGTTCAGCAGGAATCATGATGTTTGACGACATTATGGAAGTGGCTCACAAGCTAGAGGATATATTCTTTTATTTAAGAGAATGTCACCCAAGGAATGTGCCCCATGTAGAGTTAGTGGAGCATGTGTTTGCGGTTGTGGATTTTATTACAAATGAGTTGGATAAACTGCAAAATGGAGAGACAGCTGATGGAGATGCCAACCGGATGACAGCATCTATTGATACATTTCTTGATTCTATTAAGGGAGAAAAAAAGAAGATTATAAAAGAAAATGTCCATGTGGAGCCACAGCAATTTTACATTGCACCAATAACAACGAAAGCCAGCCATTTTTATAAGATTCGTCTTACCTATAAGCCGGAAAAATCACTTATTAATATACATGCTTATAAGATTGCATATGCATTAAAGGAAATTGCTGAAGATTTGCGATATTCGCCAGAGAATATTATTTCTGACGAATATAGTGCAGAGGAAATATTAGAAAATGGCTTTAAGCTTCTATTGCAGACAAAAAGCAGTGAAGAAAAAATCCGGAAAATCATACAGACTGGGGATGAACTTCAGAAAGTAGATATCTGTGAAATTACAGAACAGGATTTTCTACAGGGATTTGATAGAATTGGTGGCGAAATTCACATTGATTTAGAGTCCAGTGTGGAAGAAATTCAGGCGAGGGGTCCGATTGGTGGACAAAGAAAGGTTGCACTAAAAAAGGACAATCCAATAGCACCGGGAGATTTTGTTATTAAAGAAAAAGAGCCGGGAAAAGGAATAAAGTTAGCCAGGGATAACACTAAAAAGCCGGAAAAATCATCTTTTATCAGTGTGGATGTGAAAAAAATAGATGGGATTATGGAACTGATGAGAGAACTGGTTTTGAAAGAATCAGAGGTATTAGAAAATACTGATTTGCAAGCGCCAGGGATTCAGTTAGATAATTTTCGTAAAGCAGCAGCAGAGTTATCAAAGATATCTGTAGATTTGCAGAATGCAGTTATGAGCATGAGGATGGTGCCATTGTCCGGCACCTTCCAGAAGATGAATCGTATTGTATTTGATATGTCAAGAAAGTTAGGAAAAGAAATTGTGTTCGAGATGATGGGAGAATATATGGAGGTAGATAAAAATATTGTGGAACATATTTCAGCACCGCTCATTCATTTAGTACGAAATGCAGTTGATCATGGAATAGAGACAAAGGAGGAACGGCAAGCCAGAGGTAAGACAGAAAAAGCCAGGGTTACCCTTTCGGCAAAGACAGAAGATAGAATCCTTTTGATTGCTGTTGAGGATAATGGAAAAGGGTTAGACAGAGAAAAGATTCTTGAAAAAGCAAGAAAACAGGGAATGTTAGATTATACAAGGCCGGAATGCTCTTATACAGATAAGGAAGTCTATCAGTTTATTACATTTCCAGGTTTTTCTACTACTGAAAAGGTCACAGAGTTTTCGGGAAGAGGAGTGGGAATGGATGTGGTAGTATCTGACCTGCAGGCAATAGGGGGAAACTTAGAGATTGAAAGTACACCGGGGCAGGGAAGTGTTATGAGCTTAAAGATTCCGCTGACTCCTATTTCTCCAGATGATAGTGTGGTACAGATGGGAGAATAAAATGACTGGAAAAGCATACCGGCGCATAATAAGCGCCGGTATGCTTTTTAGGAGGGGAAGTTTTGGAAGATATAAATAAAATGAAAAATGAAGAAAGAGGTTGCGAACGGTTTGCTTTGCTTATTTTCAGCCTATACAATATCAGTATGATTTGTGCTTCTATCAGAATGCAATGGGAAAACTGGATGACTTTTTCTTTAATAAGTCTCCTGGTGGTTGCATGGGTAGTATTTTTGGGAAAATATCGTGATTATCAGTTCAGGGCAAAGTTTGTAACCATTCTGATACAGATTAGTATCAACCTGTATGCTATATTTGAGAAGGACTTGTCGAATATATTACTTATTTTAATTGCATTGGCAGTTCTCACCTGCCTGTATGGAATTTCTGATATTATTAAAATATCAATGATTTCTGCAATGCTGTTATTTTTTTATCGCGGTGTTATTATGCAATCACTAAATCAGATGACAATGGAATATGGTTTTGAAATGCTGTTTTTAATGGGAAATGTACTTATGATTGAACTGCTGCTTCATTTCTGGCTGAGAAAGCGTGACCAGAACAGCATACAAATCATGAAAACAATTGAAGCATTGAAGGAAACAGAACGGAGCAAAGATGACTTTTTAGCCAATATTAGTCATGAGATACGCACACCTATTAATACTATCTGTGGAATGAGCGAAATGGTGTTGCAGGAAGAAAATTTAGAAAAAATCAGAGAACAGGTATTTGATATACAGGCGGCTGGACGAAATTTAATGTCTGTAGTAAGTGATATTTTAGATTTTTCTGAATTGCAGTCTGAAAAGGTGGAAATTGCAGAGGAAGCATACAACATTACTTCTACCATAAATGATGTGATTAATATGACAATGGCACGTAAAAATGAGAAAAATATTGAGTTGATAGTGGATTGTGATTCCAATATTCCTTGTGGATTATTAGGGGATGAGAAGAAAATTCGAAGAGTCATTATGAATCTGGTAAATAATGCACTCAAATTTACCGAGGATGGTTGTGTCACAATCGCCATTGAGTATCGAAAAGAAGATTATGGAATCAACTTGTCAGTGACTGTAAGAGATACAGGAATTGGAATGAATGAGGAAGATGTAGAAAAAATGTTTTGCAGTTTTAATCAGGTTGATACAAAGAGAAATCGTCAAAATGGAGGAATCGGTTTAGGACTGGCTATTTCAAAAACCATTGTTTTGAAGATGGGAGGGATTATCACTGCAAAAAGCAAGCTGGGAAAAGGAAGTGTTGTTAAGTTTGTTGTTCCTCAAAAGGTATTAGATGAACGGCCGATTGTCAATGTAGAACATAAAGAGAAGCTGAATCTGGCAATTTATATTGATATGGAACAATTCAAGATGCGTGCGATTCGTGATGAGTATTCTAATACCATACGGCATATGTTAGAACAGCAGCATGTTAAAAATCACATATGCAGAAATTTAGCAGAGTTGAAACGAAGAGAGACATTTGAACATTTTACCCATGTGTTTACCAGTTTTGTAGAGTATCAGCAGGACTCCAAGTATTTTGATGAATTGGCAGAACGAACGAAGGTGATTGTTATTCTTGATAAGTATCAGGAAAAACATATTTCAAATCCAAATCTTGTGCGCATTTATAAGCCGTTTTACATACTTCCAATTGTGGCAATACTGAATGGCGATGCAGAGGAAGCGGGTGGAAAATATGTGCATCAGCCGGAAAAATTTATGGCTCCGGCTGCCCATGTTCTGGTGGTGGATGATAATGTTATGAATATCAGGGTAATTGAAGGTTTGCTGTCCAATTACCAGATTAAAGTATCAACAGCATTTAGTGGGCAGGAAGCATTAGAGAAGATAGAGACAATGGAATATGATTTTGTTTTTATGGATCATATGATGCCGGAAATGGATGGCGTAGAAACACTGCATCGAATGAGAAAGAAAGTGGGGGCCTATTACCAGAAGGTGCCAATAATTGCACTAACGGCTAATGCAGTAGCAGGAACAAGGGAAATGTTTTTAGCGGAAGGTTTCTCAGACTTTGTAGAAAAGCCAGTGGAATTATCCGTGTTAGAGCGCGTGATAAAACGAAATCTTCCAATGAATAAAATAGTTTTTGCTGAAAAGAAAAATATTAGGAAGGAGGAAGAATTTAAGATTGGAGATTTAGATGTAGAAAAAGGTATTTGCTATTGTGGAGGAAAAGAAAAATACCTGAAGATGCTTCAATTACACAGCATCAGTGCCAAAGACACTAGAGAAAAAATAGAATATTGTTTTGAACAGCAGAACTGGAAGGATTATACCATTGCTTTACACGCAGTGAAAAGCTCTATGTTAAGTATTGGGGCAGTTAAATTGTCTGCACTTGCGAAAAAACTAGAAGCAGCAGGCAAAGAAAACAATACAGAATATATCTATGCACATCACAAAGAAATGATTGTGGAATATAATCGGATTGCAAAGATGCTGCAGGAGAACTCTATGGTGAATGTTAAGAAGCCGAAAGAGGAAGGTGTAGGAGTACAGTCAATTCCTGTTCTTACCGATGGGGAATTTGAACAACAGCTAATTGCTTTTGAGGAAGCAATGTACGCATTAGACGGACAACAGATGATTGTTATTTTATCAGAACTGCAGAAGTATCAATATTACGGAACCGCATTAAAGGAGACACTTGCACCAATCCAACGAAAAGTCGAAATGACAGATTATATGTCAGCAGTTGATGCTGTGTCAAAATTAAAGGAGAAGCTGAAACATAGTCAGAAAGGAGATGGGAATTCATGCTAAAAAAATTATATAACATGGCATTGCCACGAGACTTGGAGTTAAGAGAGCGCCTGTTCAGGGTGATACTTCTAGTAGGTGGTCTGGTATCTCTAGTGTCAACTGTAGTGTGTATTATATTGATGGACTTTGATGTGATTCTTATTCCTATGACATTATTGTTAGCAACTATGGGAATTTCCATGATTGCAACATTTAAGTACCGGAAATTTGAACTGTCTGCAATTATCGTGGAGTTTATTATAAGTTTTATCTTTTTTCCAACCATGTTTTTTTTCAGTGGCGGGGTAGAAAGTGGTGCCATGGTGTGGCTTGCATTGGGACTAATCTATGTATTTGTTATGTTTTCCGGTAAGAAGATGGTTCTTTTTATTGTGTTGTCCTTTGTTATTGATATTGGTACCTATGCAGCTGCATATCATTGTCCGGATTATATTGTATCAATGGAATCACGGGCTGCAATCTACATGGATTCCCTTCTGGCTGTGTTGCTGACCAGTGTTGCGTTAGGAGTCATATTAAAATTCCAGATGAAGATGTTTGAGGAAGAACGGGCAGTTACACTGGCCCAGAAGGAAGAAATAGAGAAAATAAGCGCATCTAAGAATGTATTTTTTGCAAATATGAGTCATGAAATCCGAACTCCAATTAATACCATTATTGGTCTGAATGAAATGATTCTTCGAGAAGAAGCATCCGAGGCAGTGAAAGAATATGCAGGAAATATCCAGATGGCAAGCAAAATGTTGTTAAACCTTGTAAATGATATTTTGGATTTGTCCCAGATGGAGATGAAAAAAATGGAAATTTCACCGGGCAATTATAAGATGGAAGAACTGTTTGAAGAATTGGTTGATATCGTTCAAGTCCAGATGGAAGAAAAAAAGCTTGAATTTATATTAGATATTGACCAGAATCTGCCTTCTGTATTATATGGCGATGAAAAAAGAATCAAACAAATTGTGCTGAATATCTTAAGTAATGCAGCAAAGTATACAAAAACAGGCTCTGTTACTCTGGCAGCCAGGTCAGAACATGTAGAACCGGACAAAATCAGTCTGCAGATATCAGTGACGGATACTGGTATAGGCATTCGAAAAGAAGATTTGGAATATTTGTTTGATTATTTCCGAAGAGTGGATGAAAAAAACAATGTGCGGATTGAAGGAAGTGGGTTGGGATTATCTATTACTAAGCAGTTGGTAGACTTGATGGGAGGAGAAATTACGGTTGACAGCATTTACACCAAAGGTTCCGTTTTTACGGTGATTTTTGAACAAAAAATTATAGATAAGAAACCAATGGGAAACATTGATTTTTTAGAGAAAAATGACTATGGGGCAAAGCATCGTTACAAACGGAGTTTTGAAGCACCGGAGGCAAGGGTTTTAATTGTCGATGATTACGAAATGAATGCTGTCATAGCAAGTAAACTGCTTAGTCAGACAAAGGTACAGGTAGATATTGCAAAAAGTGGCGAAGAGTGTCTGCAGAAAACAAAGCAGAAATATTACCATGTCATTTTAATGGATCACATGATGCCGAAAATGGATGGAGCCGAGACTTTAAAAGAGTTAAGAAAACAGAAAAACGGTTTATGCAAGGAGTCCGCAGTAATTGTTTTGACAGCAAGTTCCTATGGGGAAACCAGACATTTGTATGAAGAAAATGGATTTGATGGGTATTTAGAAAAGCCCTTTGAGAGTGCAAAGTTAGAGGCGGAGATA
Organism: Lachnospiraceae bacterium; assembly: GCA_045122835.1. GTDB lineage: Bacteria > Bacillota > Clostridia > Lachnospirales > Lachnospiraceae > JBGVMW01. The sequence continues at coordinate 15,328 of JBGVIB010000181.1, read as the reverse complement.
TTAAAAAATTTGCCGGAGGATATTATTGAATACCGGTTAGAACCAAAAACATATAAGCAGGATAAAAACAAAATTCAGCAAATGTCAGGGCGTAAGCGAAAGACTGTATGCATAACATCGGATTGCGTCTGTGACCTTCCGGAAGAATTATTAGAAAAATACGATATTCAGCTGATGTATTTTTATATTCGAACAGACAAAGGTCGTTTTGCAGACACAAGGGAGATTGATTCAGATAATTTGTCACGATATTTATCTTCAAATGGCAGTGAAGCTGTTGTAGATACAGCATCTGTTGAGGAATATGAAGAGTTTTTTGCCGGAGCACTTACACAGGCACAACATGTTATTCACATTGGGGCTGCATCACATGTAGGAAAAAGTTATGAAATAGCTGCCAATGCGGCCAAAGGATTTGATCACGTAAAAGTCATTGATTCCGGACAAATTTCCGGTGGGTTGGGATTGATAGTTTTACATGCTGCAAAATTGGCCATGCAGGGACGGAACCGCCAGGAAATCTGTGCAGCTATCAAGAAGATAAGAATAGATAACACATTTCTTATGCCTACGGCCGGAATATTTTACCAGATGGGCTATACCAATAAAGTAACAGAGAGCATCTGCAATGTATTTCAGCTCCATCCAGTTCTTACTATGCACCAAAGCAAGTTAATCATTATAGGAACCCGGATTGGAAATATAGAAACATCATGGAAACATTACATACAATATCATCTCTGGCCAAAACGGAAAGTCAGTACAGAGGCAGTTATTATTACTCATGTGAGTTGCAGTGTAAAGCAGTTAGAGCTGATTCGGGAAGAAGTATTGAGATGTATTCCATTTGATAAGGTGATTATCCAAAAGGCATCCTGCTCGAATGCCTGCAATCTGGGAGCGGGAACCATTAGCATTGCCTATTATCAAAAAATATAAAAATACAATGGAAAAAACGCGTTTTATGTAATATAATATAGAAAAACAAAGGAGGATTTTTTAAAATGAAGCAATTTATCAAAGAATTTAAAGAATTCATCAGCCGTGGAAATGTTATGGATATGGCAGTGGGTATTATCATTGGTGGGGCATTCACCAGTATAGTGTCTTCTCTTGTAAATGATATTATCAATCCGTTGTTAGGACTGTTTGGCGGTATGAATTTTGACCAGTTTAAGTTGGTGTTAACAGGAGATGTAACTTTGTATTATGGAAAATTTATTACTGCAGTAATTAATTTCCTTATTATGTCCTTAGTAATTTTTGTTATTATCAAAGCAATGAACACGGCTGCGTCAAAATTTAAAAGCCAGGAGGAAAAAGAAGAAGCAGAAACTACAAAGGAGTGCCCATTCTGTAAAAGTGAGATTGCAATTGAGGCAACCAGATGTCCGCATTGTACTTCTGTATTAGAAGGGGCAACAAAAGATACAGAGACAGTTTCATAATTCATTTTTATGAAATACATATATGAGTAGAAACGTTTTGGGTGTGAATGAAAATAAAAAAAGCTATCAGCTAGAGTGTGTTACTAAGCTGATAGCTCTTTTTATATACAATAAGCGGAAAACCTTTTAATTTTTCTGCAATAATCGCATCATGATATATTCATAAATTTCTTGACTGGCATCCTGCCAATTGTGGCAGACATTTTTTGCTTCTTCAAGGGAAGGAACAGAAAGACGGATTTCTGCAACAGATTCCTTTTTCTCCATAATACGGCAGCGCACCTCATAGCTTTTGTCCGGATTTTCATGATAATCAGCTAAGGTACTTACTTCGTTGAATAACTGGTAGCCTTTTTCTATGAAAAATGCGTCAATATCATCAATGATAGCAGTGGAGAGCTGATTAGAAAAGCACTCTAATGTTTCAAGTCCTGGTTCCGTTATGTAGTAAAGAGTCTGTTTGTGATTGCCTTCCTCACGCATAAGGTTATTTTCAATCATCTCTGAAATAGCCTGCTGCAATTTGAAATACGTGGTATATTCTTTGTCTAAAATAAACTCTGACAACTGTGCATTTGTCAAAGGATAGTTTGCTTTCTTAAGCATATATAAAATGATTAATTTGTATAAAGTAAGTTCATTTGTCATAATGTCCCCCTTTTTACCGTTGTCTGCGGCAGTTATTTTGAGTATTGTTTCCCTTGTCTTATGTCATGTTCCTTTAGGTAGTGATTTAAGGTATTTAATACCCGTTTTTTATCTCCGCTCCAAAGTGGTGCAATCAGTAAATTTTTCGGTCCGTCTCCTGTCAAACGGTGAATTACCGTAGCGGCAGGAAGGTGCTCCAGACATTCGCTTAAAAAAGAAATGTATTCGTCCATTTCAAATATTGGAAATGGATTGCTTTCGTACAATTCAGCCAGTTGTGTATTTCTTAATATATGCAGAAGCTGAAGCTTTATACCTGAAATTTGTTTTTCTGCCAGATAATCAATGGTGGCAAGCATATCTGTTTTTGTTTCTCCAGGAAGACCAAGGATTACATGGACAATGCAAGGGATTTTTGCCGCCTGTAATCGTCTGTAGGTATCCTCAAATATTGAGAGAGGGTAACCGCGATGAATCAAAGCGGCAGTTTCCTCGTGTATGGTCTGTAAGCCTAATTCTACCCAGATATCCTTTCTGGTATAACAAATTCCATCCTCAGTTTGTAATGGCCACTCTTTTTCACGTAAGCGGCACAATAAGTCTGCCACATCTTTACCAACACAATCCGGTCTTGTGGCTATGGAAATTAGACGTATTTCCGGACTTTGTAATGTCTCTGAAAATAAACGTTCCAAATAATCCACCGGACCGTAGGTATTGGTAAATGACTGAAAATAGCCAATATAGTGGCTGCCTTTAAATTTCCCCTGAACCCGCGTCTTTGCATGTGCAATCTGTTCCGATATGGAAAACATACCATCACTTGCGAAATCCCCAGAACCGCCTTCGCTGCAAAAAATACAGCCACCGGTTCCCAACGTGCCATCGCGGTTAGGACAACTCATGCCACCATTCAGTGACAGGCGGTATAGCTTTTCTCCATAGGTGTCCTGCACATACTGATTCAGAGAATAATAAGCACCTGTCAATTAAATCAAATCCTTAACAGCCTTGCTTACAGCTTCCGCAACCTTTGGATTAAATGCTTCCGGTAAAATATTTTCTTCATTTAATTCTTCATCCGGAACTAAAGAAGCAAGAGCGTTGGCAGCAGCTAATTTCATTTCTTCAGTAATCTGGGTTGCTCTGCCTTCCAATGCACCTTTGAAAATTCCTGGGAATGCAACTACGTTGTTTACCTGGTTCGGGAAGTCGGAACGGCCGGTTCCTACTACTCTTGCGCCGGCAGCACGTGCTAAATCAGGCATAATCTCTGGTTCAGGGTTTGCCATGGCAAATAAAATGGAATCTTTGTTCATGGAAGATACCATCTCTGGTGTTACAATTCTAGGTGCAGACACACCAACAAAAATATCAGCGCCCTTTAAAGCGTCAGCAAGAGAGCCATGTGCCTTTGAAAGGTTCGTCACTTTTGCCATCTCTTCCTGCATCCAATTTAAACCTTCATCACCTTCGCAGATGATACCATTCTTATCACACATAGTAACATTCTGGAAACCATAAGTTAATAATAATTTTGTGATGGCAACACCGGCAGAACCGGCACCATTTACAACAACGCGACAGTCTTCTTTCTTTTTGCCGGTAACTTTTAATCCATTAATAATACCTGCCAATACTACAATAGCAGTACCATGCTGGTCATCATGAAATACAGGGATATCAAGAAGCTCTTTTAGTCTGGATTCGATTTCAAAGCAACGCGGAGCAGCAATGTCCTCTAAATTGATTCCGCCGAAAGCAGGAGCAATATTTACAACTGTCTTAATAATTTCTTCTGTATCCTGTGTATCTAAGCAAATCGGAACAGCATTCACACCGCCAAATTCCTTGAATAATACTGCCTTTCCTTCCATAACTGGCATAGCAGCATGAGCACCAATATTGCCAAGTCCTAATACGGCACTACCGTCTGAAACAACGGCTACTGTATTTGCTTTCATTGTGTATGTATAAGCAGCCTCCTTGTCCTTTGCAATTACCTTACAAGGCTCAGCAACACCAGGAGTATAGGCAAGAGATAATGCTTCTCTTGTGTCAACCTTCATTTTAGCAGTAGTTTCTAATTTACCATTCCATTCTTCATGAAGCTGTAACGCTTTTTCATATGTTGTCATGTGAACATCCTCTTTTCTAAAGTTTTTTTAAGTTTTTAAATTTTTCTAAAATCGTAATTGTCTGTCTGAACGATTGGGAAAGACAGAACCTTATTCCATAATAACACAAAAAGAGATGGGGGGCAATGAGAATTGCTTGAGTATGAATTGTAAATCCGATATAATAAATAGTAACTGCTATACAGTCAGATAATAAAAGACGGAGATAGTATGGGAGAAGTGATGCAAAAAAAGCTTGCTTATTACCATTACTTAGGGTAAAATAGAATGTCGTATTAATTTTAGAAAATAAAATGTCAAAAAGCTGTTAAAATAAACATATTTGGCAGGAATAGTAGAAAGAGTAAGGTATTATGAGAAAAAAATATAACACGAATCATACGTTTGCAGTATGTGCATATAAGAAATCTAAGTATTTAGAGCAATGTGTAAAATCACTAGTAGAGCAGACAGTGCCTACTAATGTTATTATTTGTACATCAACACCAAGTGATTTTATCAAGGATATAGCAACAAAATACGATATACCTTATTATGTAAGAGATGGAAAAAGTGATATTCAGGATGATTGGAATTTTGCTTGTGAGAAGGCAGAAACAGATTGGATTACAGTAGCACATCAAGACGACAAGTATAATAGACGATATGTGGAAAATATGCTTGCAAAGATAAAGACTGATGAAGATGCGTTAATGTATATGTCTGGGTATGCACCTATAAAGAATGGACAGGTATCAACAGATATCAATTGCAAAATCAGACGTTTTTTAAGAACACCCATGAAATGGAACTGTTGTTCTGCCTCAATATTTTGGAAAAAGAGAATTTTGTGTCTCGGTAATAGTATCTGTTGTCCATCTGTAACTTATAATGCGAAGCGAATAGGTTTGCCGATTTTTACTTCTGAATATAAATTTAATTTAGATTGGGACACTTATTTAAAACTAGCGAAGATGAAAGGTCGCTTTTTATATACAGATAAACCATTAACATATTATCGTGTTCATGAAGAAGCGACAACGGCAGAATTTATACAGGATAATGGACGATATCGTGAAGATACGATTATGTTTAATAAGTTCTGGCCCCAATTTATAACAAAGATAATTATGAAATTTTATACTTATGCATATAAGACTTATAGCGAATAGTGTGAGGAATTAAATATGAACAGATTAGCAATAGTGGTGCCTTGTTATAATGAAGAAGAGGTTTTACCAGAAACATTTAAACGCTTGACAGAAGTGCTAAAAAAGATGATTGCAGAGGGCAAAATAGATAAGAAAAGTTTTGCTCTTTATGTAAATGATGGAAGTAAGGATAGAACCTGGGAAATAATAGAAAAAGAACATCCACATAATCCGTATGTGTGTGGTTTAAAATTAGCAGGCAATGTTGGGCATCAAAATGCTTTATTAGCGGGTCTTACTTACGCAAAAGATTATGCAGACATGTCTATTTCCATAGATGCAGATTTGCAGGATGATGTGAATGTAATTGAAGAAATGGTTGATAAATACCTGGATGGCTACGATATTGTGTATGGCGTTAGAAATAACAGAGATACAGATACTTTCTTTAAGCGAAATACCGCTCTGGCATTTTATAAATTTATGCATATGCTAGGGGCAAAATCGGTGTATAACCATGCAGACTATCGTTTGATGAGTAAGCGTGCGATGGAGCAACTGACATTATATAAGGAACAGAATTTATTTTTAAGGGGAATTGTTCCCTTAATTGGATATCGAACAACCTCTGTGTATTATAAGCGTGCGGAGCGATTTGCTGGTGAGAGCAAGTATCCATTAAAGAAAATGATTAGCTTTGCGGTTGATGGCATTACATCTTTTAGCACCAAGCCATTAAGCTTAATTACCGGATTGGGATTTTTACTGGTTTTCTGCAGTATAATAGGAATTATATATATTTTATTTAGTGTTTTAATGGGAAATGATTCATTAACACCAGGTTGGGGCTCAATTATGGTATCTCTCTGGCTTCTAGGAGGCGTTCAATTATTGTGCCTGGGTGTTGTAGGTGAATATGTGGGAAAGATTTATATGGAAGTTAAGGAACGTCCGCGTTTCAATGTAGAGACTGCATTAACAAATGAAGAAAATGAGGAACAAAGTAAATGAAAATAGAAAAAGTTAGAAAGATAATAACATTTGCTTTGTTTGGTGTGATTATATCAGCTTCTTTTATTTGGAAAATGTCAGGTTTGGAGAATCAGGTATTAAATGGAGTAACAGAAAGTGTAGAGAAGCCTGAGGGAAAGATAGAAACAGTATTGGATGGACAATGGCAAAGTCAGTGTGAAACGTGGTATCAGGAGCAGTTTAATCTGAAACCGCCATTAATTGTGGCATTCAATCAGTTTGCATGGGAAGCATTTCATATAACAACGAATCAGAATCTGGCTGTGGGCAATGGAAACAATCTTTTTGAGAAAACTTATATAAGAAATTACTTGCAGATAGCTGATGTTATGGAACAGGATTATTTTGATACAAGAATGGAGCAGCTTACAGAATTAGAGGCACGTCTGAAGGCTCAGGGTAAACATCTGATGATTTATATTACCCCCTCAAAGGCAGAAATTTATCCGGAAGATATTCCATGGAATTATATGCTGTGCAGTAACCGGAATCAGCCGACTAATTATGAAAAGCTGCTTGAGATGCTGGATAAAAGTGGAATACCTTATTATGATTCGGTTCCTTATGTTAAGCAGCTAAAAGAAGAAGATAATTTTCCGGTTTATCCAAAGACAGGAATACATTGGACCCAGGTAACCGGTAGCCTTGTGGGACAGCAGTTATCAGATGCTATAGAAAAAGCATTTGGCTATGATTTAAATGAGTTGGATATCAGTTATCAGCCGTGTGAAGTGCCATTAGACCCAGATGCTGATATTTTTAAAACAATGAATTTGCTTACAGAGCCGTATGATGAATATTATGAGCCTGTGTATACACTGCAGGTGGAGGGAAAAGACAAGCCTAATGTGTTTTTCAGAGGTGGAAGCTTTATGGGACAATCTGTAAGTCATTTGATCCGAGCGAATTTTTTTGGCACTAATGTACATATGGAGAATGCAAATGTATTTGTTAATTGCTATAGTCAGCTAACAACAATGTCAAGCTACGATGAATTAAACTGGGATGAGTTGATAGGTGATAAAGAATTATACATCCTTGAAGTGAATCAGGGGGCAATACAAAATATGGGATTTGGCATAATTGAGTATTTGCTGACTAAGATAGAATAAAGTGGAGAATTAAGATTAAATTATGGTTTTTACATCAGTTATTTTTATTTTTTTATTTTTGCCAATCACATTAATATGTTATTATTTCGCATGCTTAACGCATAAGATATGGTTGCAGAATGTAGTGCTGTTAGCTGCATCGCTGATATTTTATTCATGGAGTGGTGTGCAATATACACTTTTATTGCTTGTTAGTACGGTGGTAAATTATATAGTAGGAATTCTGATTGATAATAGTGCAGATAAGCGAAAGTTATTTTTGATTACGGGTGTGTTATTCAACGTAATTGTACTTGGAATTTTTAAATATTTTAATTTTTTTGTGTCAGTGGTGGAAGATATTGTACATGTCTGGAATCCTGAATATAGTGCTGGTATGCCTACGATACCACTACCAATTGGAATTTCATTTTTTACCTTTCAGATACTGTCCTATCTGATTGATGTGTATCGAAAGAATGTAAAAGCACAAAAAAATATCGTGTATTTGGCTTTATATATTATGTTATTTCCGCAGTTAATAGCAGGTCCAATTGTCCGTTATATTGATGTTGAGAGAGAGATTAAGACTAGAAAGTTCTCGTTGGATATGGTATATGAGGGAATTATCAGATTTATGGTTGGTTTTGCCAAGAAAGTGATACTCTCGAACACTAACGGTTCCATAGCAGACGCAATTTTTTCGCAGGAAATATATACAAATACAGCATTTTCTTGGATTGGTATAATAGCCTATGCATTGCAGATTTACCTTGATTTTTCAGCTTATTCTGACATGGCAATTGGTCTTGGAAAAATGTTTGGCTTTCATTTTCTTGAAAACTTTGATTATCCATATATATCTCAAAGTATTCAGGAATTTTGGAGAAGATGGCATATTTCTTTATCCAGTTGGTTTAGAGATTATGTATACATACCATTAGGTGGTAGTCGTGCAGGCACAGCAAAGACGTATAGAAATTTAATTATTGTATTTTTATTAACTGGATTCTGGCATGGAGCAAGTTGGAATTTTATTGTCTGGGGAGCCTGGTATGGCATATTTTTAATTCTTGAGAGAATAGGACTTAAGAAAATATTAGAAAAATTGCCTAAACTGTTCAGACATTTGTATACATTAGCAGTAGTTCTAATAGGATGGGTATTTTTCCGTGCCGATAATTTGAAGCAAGCATTTGCTTATCTGAAATCTATGTTTGTTTTTAATTTCATTGATGGGAAAAATGTGGAATTATTTGAATTATTTAATACACAGACCTTGGTATATTGTGGAATAGCTATACTTGCTTGTATGCCAATAGGAAAAATATTGTGTAAAGTTGATAAACATAATTTAATGCGAGATGTATGTGCGTTTGCTGTATTTGTGTTAGCAATAGGTTATCTGGTAGTAAGTGGATATAATCCGTTTATTTATTTTAGGTTTTAAAGAACGATAATTTAGTGTAAAGAATCCTCTTATTTTTGTTTGGTACATAATTTTACCGCAAAAATAAGGGGTTTCTTTTTAGTGTTTTTTGAATGGTTCATCTGGATTCTACATCAAATGGTTGCAAATGGTTTTAGAGAAAACTTGCACTGATAATAGAAAGGGTGTAAAATTAATTAACTATATTGAAAATGAAGTGGAAAAATGATAAATAGGTAGGTGTGAATAGTGAAAGACAAGTTTGATGCGAAAAATAAGACAAGTATGGGTGTATGTGCAGTATTTGCTATGTTTTTTGTTTTTTTGTGGATACAGCAACAGGGACTTTATATGCAGCATGATGATTTTGCATATGGTTGTTTGTCTTATGGTATTGGTTATACAGAAAATGCAAAACATAGCGGGATAGGAGAGATTGTGAAATACCTGACATGGCATTATGAAAACTGGGGAGGGCGGGTAACCTTTTATTTTGCTATGATTGCATTACTTCAAATGGGGATTCCTGCAGTCAGATGTTTTCAGGTTCTGGTTCTCCTTTTTACAGCTGTTTGTTCTTATTGGATATTAGGAAATGAAACCGGATTAAGAAAATCCGTTCCCCTGGCTCTTGGTGCATGTTTGATGTATGGTTTCTACGGATTAACAGTATTTAGTGACGGGATAATGTGGATTGCGGCAGCTTCAACGTATGTATGGGCATTGCCATTTTTTCTGGGGGCATTATATCTGGATATTAGTTATCAGAAAGATGAAAGAAAAATTAAATTTGTAATTGCTTGTATGTTATACGCATTTGCTGCAAGTTCACAAGAACAAATTGCGGTGTTAACCATTGCGGTAACTGGATTGCGTTATCTAGATAGAGCATTTGAGCAAAAATGTAAAAACTGTAGTAAGCTGACCGCAGCGATATTTAACACAAGTTTGATTCCATTAGGTTGTGCAATTCTTGGCGGAGCATTTGAGGTTTTGGCTCCAGGTAATTTTGTGCGTATGGAATCAGATAGCAATGAGTGGTTTTATCAGTTATCTCTTTTGGAGAGACTTGCTAATAATGTTGACAGTTTGTTGTACACAAATTTTGGTATTCGTAATAATATGATGTTTTTTGCTGTTGTTCTAGGTGGAATTATGGCAGCGTCATTATTTGCGAAATGGTATAAGGATAATAAAATTCTTTTTATTTTACATGGTATCAATATATTAATGGGCATAGGTTTTTTTGTGTATGCAGTGTATAGATATCATGCCAATGCATTGTTTTTTTCAGTTCATTTAATAGAAGGTCTTGCATTTATATGGTTTAGTGGCAACTTAGGCTGGTTGTTATATAAAAGAAAGAATAAAGTCCTTGGTTTTATTTATATAGGTGGATTGTGTTCTCAGTTGATGATGCTGGTGTCTCCGACGATTACAATCAGGACATCTATTCCGATGGGGGCAATGTTACAGATATGCGTTGTGTGTATTGTAATGTATTTCTGTCAGGAGATAAAAAACTGTGTTCTAAAACTTATTCCAGTAGTATTGTTTGGATGTGCAATATTGAATTTACAAAATGTTACTAATGGCTTTTGGCAAAATGCAGTTGTACATGAATATAATAAAAATGTTCTGGAAGGATTTGAGCAAACAGATGAACAAGCGGACACCTATATTTTATTGGCAAAACTCGTTGACGATACTTACGCAAATCAACAGCCATATCACCAGTCATATGTAGAAATTTTTCTTCGCTGGTATTACAATATTCCAGATGATGTAAAGATTATATATTCTGATTTTGATTCCGTTCAGGCATATTATAATGGAAATGTGGGAACTACATTAGAAACAGCTTTAAATGTAACTAATATAAGCGAAGATGGATGGTTGCAGAAACAGGGAAGTTTAGTGATAAAATCTGGAAAGCAAGGTAAATTTATAATGGAAACGTATGATCCATACTGGATGAATCACGAAGACGGAACCTGCAATATTTATGCAAATGGTGAGTTAATATATCAAATGAAAGCTATGGGGACAAATAGTATAGTGCTAAATTTGAAGCCTGAAACATTATACACAATTAGTTTTGAATGTGATTATTTTGAAAAAGAAACACCACCGGGAGAAAGAAAATTAAGTTTTATAATTTCTAAATTTGTTGGGGAATAGTATAGATGAAATAATATGGGGATTTGGTTGATGCAATATAGGTACTTAACTCTTTACAAATTGACTTATTTGACGTATAATCACTAAGATTGTGTTTTAGAAGTAGGAGATTGTATATGCTAAGAGATATAAAAGATTTTTGGAGCAAGCGAAAATTAACTATGACACTGGCCCAGTCAGACTTCCGCAAGAAGTTTGTTGGGTCATATTTTGGTGTGTTCTGGATGTTTGCACAGCCAATAGTTACAGTGGCAATTTATTATTTTGTATTTCAGCTTGCCATGAAGGCAACACCAGCAACGGACAAGCCGTACGTAATATGGTTGATACCGGGGATTGTGCCATGGTTCTTTTTTAATGAAGCAGTTATGGCAGGCACAAATAGTTTGTATGAGTACCAGCATTTAGTAAAAAAAATGGTGTTTAAGGTTAGTATTCTTCCAATTGTGAAAGTAGTATCGTCATTGTTTGTACATCTTATTTTCATTTGGATAATGTTAATTGTATATTTATTGTTTGGCGAACAGCCATCTGTCTGGTGGTTGCAGATATTTTATTATATGTTGTGTAATATAGTATTAATTTTAGGCTTTACGCTTTTTACATCTGCAGTGAATGTATTATTTAAGGATATGGGGCAGATTGTAAATATTATGCTGCAGTTTGGGTTCTGGTTAGCACCTGTTATGTGGGACTTATCTATGTTGCCAGAACAGTTTCATTTCTGGATCAAATTGAATCCTTTCTATTATATTGTACAGGGATTCCGTGATTCCTTTGTATTTCATAAAGGGTTCTGGGAATATCCGGGAATGACTGCATATTTTTGGGTGGTAACCGGGATAGTGTTTATTCTTGGGTGCTACGTGTTCAAAAAACTGAAACCACACTTCGCAGATGTATTATAGGAGGCTGAATCATGAGTAATGCAATCAGCGTAAATAATGTAACAAAGATTTATAAAATGTATGAAAAGCCAATTGACAGGCTGAAAGAAACCTTTCATCCGTTTTGCAAGCAATACAATACGCCATTTTATGCACTTGATGATGTTTCATTCGAAATAAAAAAAGGGGAAACAGTAGGCATAATAGGAACAAATGGTTCTGGTAAGTCAACGATTCTAAAGATTATTACAGGTGTTTTGCAACCAACAGAAGGTGAGGTAAGGGTTGAAGGTAAAATATCTGCTTTACTGGAATTAGGTGCAGGCTTTGATATGGAATATACCGGCATTGAAAATATTTATATGAATGGTGCCATTTTAGGATATACAAGAGAGGAAATGGATATAAAAAAAGAAGAAATCCTCGCATTTGCAGATATTGGTGATTTTGTAAATCAACCAGTAAAAACATATTCTAGTGGTATGTTAGTACGCTTAGCGTTTGCTTTGTCTATCAATGTAGAACCGGAGATTTTAATTATTGATGAAGCATTGGCTGTTGGAGATGCTTTCTTTCAAGCAAAATGTTTTCAAAAGCTAGAAGAAATAAAGGAAAAAGGAACAACCATTCTTTTTGTATCCCATGATACGGTGTCTGTCAAAAAACTTTGTAAGCGAGCTGTCTGGCTGGATAGAGGTCATTTAAAAGAAGTAGGAGAAGCAAAGGAAGTCTGTGAACATTATTTAAGCATGCAGATTGAGGAACAGAACCGTGAAAAGCAAAAGCTGGTTGAAAATATGGTTCTTGATAATACAACAGAGGAAATAAATGCTGGTGGTAAAAAAAGCTTTGCAAAGGTTAATCTGGATAATTCAGCAGGAGTGTCTGGGACTGGAGCTGGTGAAATTTTGTCCTTTTATGTTCGAAATGAAAAGGATGAGGATGTAACCGTTCTTGAAATAGAAAAGACATATAATTTTGGTCTGCTGGTAAAGTTCCGTGAAGATTTAGATAACGCATTGTTTGGATTTGAGATGGAAAACGTTCGTGGTGTAAAGTTATTTTCAGTAAATAATTTCCTGACCAATGAAGTGTTGGAGCATGTGAAAGCCGGGGAAATTTATGAGGTGTCTTTTGAAGTGACTTTACCAAAATTATGTGCCGGAGAATATTTAATTAGTCCTTCTCTGGCGGCTGGAAGTCAGGATAATCATGTTGTTCTGGAAAGAATTCACAATTATATGAAAATTACGATTGATAATGGTGGTTATAATCTCTCATTAATTCAGTTAGATACGAAGACAAGCTTTACTCAATATAAAGAAGAAGACATTATGTTATATTAGTGTGCTGGCTCATTCATTTTTGAACTGACTATGCCAGTACACTAGAACAGTTTGCGGAGGATGCAATGGAAAATAGCAAGGATTTATTTACCGGGGAACGTTTTGTACCTGGTATTAAAGATATAAAATTAGAAATGGAACATTACCAGAGGTATTTAAGTGTTGCGAAACTGGTAAAAAATAAGGTAGTGTTGGATGCTGCTAGTGGTGAAGGATATGGAAGTCATATTCTTGCACAGAGTGCAAAGAAAGTCATTGGTCTGGACATTGATGAAGGAGCAATATCACGTTCCAGGGAGAAGTACAAAAAACAGTCTAATTTATCTTATGTGCAGGGAAGCATTGCTGAACTACCAATAGAAGATAACAGCTTAGATGTTGTGGTTTCTTTTGAGACAATAGAGCATGTGTCGGAAGAATTACAGCAGATGTATTTAAAGGAAATTAAGCGTGTTCTGAAACCAGATGGTTTCCTGATTATGTCTACACCAAATAAGGAAATCTATTCTGATAAATATAATTATCATAATGAGTTCCATATTAAGGAGTTCTATAAACAGGAATTTGTAGATTTTCTGCAGCAGGAGTTTAAAAATGTTAAGCTGTACAACCAGTTTTTTGAAGTAACAGCAGTGATTGACAGTTGTGAGGAAAATGACAATACAGCACAGTATTTCAAGAATCAGGATAAATATACACAGGAAGGAAAATATTATATTGGGGTAGCATCTAATAATAAGTTGCCAGAAACATCCATTGCTTCTGTGTTTATGAATGAAAAACAGGAATATGAGGAAACGATTGAGCGCATTTTTGAGCTACAGTCACAGGTAGAAGAACGAAATATACACTTGCATAAATTAGACGAACAGATTCAAAGGGATGGAGAAGTAATTGTAACGCTACAGCAGGAAGAAATACAACGAAATGTTCATATCGAAAAATTGGATGCAGAGATAAAAAAACGAGATACAGAGATAGAAAATCGGGATGCAGAGATAGAAAACCGAAACGTTGAGATAGAAAACCGGGATGCCATTATTCAGGAAATGAAAAAAGAGCAACAACAACTAAATGATGAAGTAGAACAACGTGGTAATCACATCATGAAGTTGGATGGTGAAATTGAAGCTCTGAGACAGATTATCCGAAATAAGGAAGGGCATATTGAATTGCTCTTAGAAGTAGAACGACAGTATGAGCGCGAAAAACAGACCCATTCTTATAAGTTTGGTAAGAAAATTCAAAAAATAGGTGATTTCTTACTTCCACCAAACAGCAAACGTCGTTTCTTTGTAAGAATTATTGTTAGTGTATGTCGCAAACCAAAGATTATGGTTAAAATGTTCACACCAAAACGCATTAAAAATTATTTCTATTATTTAAAGCGTGAAGGCATGAGTGGTGTGCTGACAAGATACCAGGAAGCATATGATTTAGAAAAGGAATATGTAGAGCCCACACCGGTAGTTGAAGTAAAGGCAGAAAAGGTTATTGCGAGAAAAAGCATTGAGGAATATGAACCAATTTCATTTACAGTAGAGAAAAAGCCAACGGTTTCCATTATTATTCCGGTGTATAATGAATTTGATTATACTTATAACTGTTTGAAATCAATCAAAGAAAAATCCGGAAATGTAACATATGAGATATTGATAGCAAATGACTGTTCTACTGACATGACAACAGAAATGGATAAGATCATTAATGGGGTGCAGGTGATCACTACAGAGAAGAATCTACGTTTCTTGTTGAACTGTAATAATGCAGCAAGGTATGCAAAGGGCGAATATATTTTATTCTTAAACAACGATACACAGGTACAAGAGAACTGGCTGCAACCATTGGTTGACCTAATGGAGCAGGATGAGACTATTGGTATGACAGGCTCTAAATTAGTATATGCGGATGGAAGACTTCAGGAAGCTGGTGGTATCTTCTGGAAGGATGCCTCTGCCTGGAATTATGGTAACCGTTGTAACCCAGAAGAGCCGGAAT
>JBGVIB010000180.1:0-2150 GCA_045122835.1 Lachnospiraceae bacterium | reverse complement strand
GAAATCAGAATGTCACATTGAAGACTCCGGTGTGCGATAATGACAACTTTGTAATAGATGTTTCCGGTTTGGATACTTCATTGGCTGGAAATGGCGGCTATACAGAATTTGCGGTACAGCCTAAAGATGGTTTGGCAGACGGTACATACACGGGTACCATTACTGTATCTACTGGAGAAGGCAATACAGAAACAATAGATGTTCAATTTGAAGTAGGTAAAGACGGAACTCCTCCGGAAGCAAGTATTACAGTTGGAGAAAAGACATGGGATGATATTGTTTTTGAACCGGAAAGCATTACACTTTATAATGCTGACCAAAGTATAACAATCACTGCCACTGATACGGAAAAAGGTGTGGCAGAAATTAAGTATTATATTGCAACACAACCATTGGTGTGGTCAGACGATGAAGAGGATTGGCTCGGTACAGATGGAACTCTTTTATTAGGCTGGAAAGTATATGATAGTGCTAATAAACCAGTCATTAGTGAAGATGGAACTTACTATATCTATGCAAAGGTAGCAGATAATGAAACGCCTGCGAATATTACAGATATATCTACCGATACGATTTTAATTGATAAGACTGCGCCTACGGTAGAGTTTGTAAATGAAACGGAGCAACTTACTGATAATGGTATTTACGAAGGTAAGAAGCAAGTTAAAGTCGCAGATGAAAGATTAACATCTGTAACTTTAAATGGTGCACCTTGTGAGAACATCAAGGATGGTTATCTGATTTTAACCTTAGATGTAAATGAAGATGTAACACAGGAGATTGTAGCAACTGATGAAGCAGGAAATGTTACAACAATTCATATAACGATAAATCCTCGTCAGTACACTGTAAGTTACGATTTGAACGGTGGAACAGGCACAATTGAAGCGGGAACAGCAAAGGAAAATGTTTCTTATACGGTTTCAGATTCAGATGGCATTACTGCACCGGTGGGGAAAGAATTTGTTTATTGGGCAGTTGGTTCAATAGATTCTACAATAACTGTGGAAGCAGGAAAAGAGCATATGTTTAATGAGGATACAACCTTGTATGCAATTTGGGTATGTATTCCTTACGAGATTACCTATCATATGAATGGTGGAACGAATGCTTCAACCAATCCTACAGCATATACTGTAGATATGGAAGATATTACGCTGGCAGAACCAAGCAGAGAAGGTTACATATTTGCAGGCTGGACGTGGAAAGACGAGGAAGGTGTAGGAAGCGACGCACAAAATACTCCGATAAAGGAAGTTGTGATTCCAAAGGGCAGTATTGGTAATAAAGTATTTACTGCAAACTGGATAATGAAAGATTACACAATTACTTCGGATAAAGGAACAGGTGGCGTTGTATTTGATAGTAAGTTAGAGTATGTATATGCTGCTGATTCCATTACTGTAACTATAACGAACACCGGCAATTGGACTGTGAATCTACAAACACCAACAAGTGATGCAAATACTAGTACATTTGTGATAGGCGAGTATTCAAATACAGTGGTTGAACCGGGTGAAACAGCAACCTTTACTATTTCTACAAAAGAAAAACTGGATGTTGGAACCTATACGGAGACAATAACGATAGAAACAATAGAAGGTACTTCTGTAGATATTTCGGTAAGCTTTACTGTTACAGGTGATTATAATGCACCAACAGGTTCTATTACTATAAAGGATAATAAGTGGACTGAATTTTTAAATTCGATTACATTTGGATTGTTCTTTAAAGAAACGCAGGATGTAACCATTGCGGGCGAGGATTTGGTAAATGGAGCAGATGATAATACTGGAGTAAATAAGATATATTATTATCTTTCTGAAACAGAGATGGATATGCTTGATTTGGAAAGTTTACCAACGGATGCATGGGAACAATATGAAGAGAAATTCTCGATTGATCCTGATGGCGTATTGGTCGTATATGCAAAGATTGTGGATAATGCAGAGAACATAACCTATATTTCTTCAGATGGACTCATTTTTGATGCGACAGCACCAGTAATTCTTGGAATAGAAGATGGTAAGACATATTGTGAGAGTCAAATGATTACAATTAACGAGGATAATCTGGAAAGCGTCACGGTTAATGGAAGTGAGGTAACACTTACTGATAAGTCCTACGAATTATTAGGTACAGGAACTGAA
>JBGVIB010000179.1:0-14577 GCA_045122835.1 Lachnospiraceae bacterium | reverse complement strand
CCTCCCTTCTGTCTGTATGGGTCCATTTTAAATATGCATTCATAAAGGCATCCAGATTACCATCTAACACACCATTTACGTTGCTTGTTTCCTCATTGGTTCTATGGTCTTTTACCATAGAATACGGCTGCATTACATAGGAGCGGATCTGATTTCCCCAGCCTATCTCCTTTACCTCACCGCGGATACCTGATGTTTTTTCTTCATTCTCCTGCTTTTTCAAAAGATACAGCTTTGCTTTTAACATCTGCATTGCTTTATCCTTATTCATATGCTGGGAACGTTCATTCTGACACTGAACAACGATTCCTGTAGGCAAGTGCGTAATGCGGATAGCTGATGAAGTCTTGTTGATATGCTGACCACCTGCACCACTGGAACGGTAAGTGTCAATTCTCAAGTCTTCATCTCTAATCTCTACTTCAACATCTTCCTCAATATCCGGCATGACATCCATAGAAGCAAAGGAGGTCTGGCGTTTGCCATTGGCATTAAATGGCGAAATACGAACTAACCTGTGAATACCCTTTTCTGATTTTAAAAATCCATAGGCATTTTCTCCATTTACCTGAAATGTTACTGACTTAATACCAGCTTCTTCTCCTTCTAAATAATCCAATTCTTCCACCTGATATCCTCTGGCAGCTGCCCATCGCAAATACATGCGATAAAGCATACTTACCCAGTCGCAGGCTTCGGTTCCGCCTGCGCCGGAATGCAAGGTAAGAATTGCTCCATAATTGTCATATTCGTCTGATAGAAGCGTCTTTATCTTAATCGTCTCATATTTCGATTTAAATAATCCAAGCTGCTCCTCTATTTCCGGCAATACAGAAGCATCATTTTCCTCATAACCCATTTCTAAGAGAATCTCTACTTCTTCGTAGAGTTCTTCTAAATGATTATACACAGAGACATCATCCTTCAGACTTTTTAATTCTTTTGTCATTGCCTGGGATTTTTCCGGATCCTCCCAAAAATCTGGCGCCTCCATATTGCGTTCTAGTTCTTCAATCCTCTGACTTTTTGCTGCTAAGTCAAAGTGAATCCCTCATTTCAGCTAATGGTGTCTGATATGCTAATAATTCCTGTTTATATGCATCTAATTCTACCACCAAATCACCTCTTTCTCTATAATTAAATCAAAAATTATTTATAATTACTCAGTACCTTCATAGGTCACATTTTAAATATGAATTACATCCATATTTAAAAGCAAAAATCCCATCGAAGCTTGCTTCGATTTGCAGAACTCACCTGCAGTGATGGATTTTTCCTTATTACCACTGCGGTTTCATACGGACTGTGCAGTACAGCACAGTCCTGTACTGAATAGTTACAATTATTTTTCAAAACGTCCACAGCACTGCTTAAATTTCTTACCAGAACCACATGGGCATGGATCATTTGGATATACCTTTTCCGCAGTACGCTTTACAGTTTTAGGTGCTGGCTCATCCTTGTTTGTACCTGTTACTTTTGCTACCTGCTCACGTTCTACCTTCTGTTCTACTCTTACATGGAATAAAAGCTTCACAGTATCTTCCTGAATACTCTGTGTCATGGCATCAAACATTTCATAACCCTGCATCTTATATTCTACTAATGGATCTCTCTGACCATATGCCTGTAAGGAAATCCCCTGACGCAACTGGTCCATATCATCAATGTGATCCATCCATTTTTTATCAATAATTTTAAGAAGAATCACGCGCTCTAATTCACGGATTGCTTCTGCTTCCGGGAACTCTGCTTCTTTGGCTTCATACAGCTTTACCGCTTCTTCTTTCAAATTGTGCTTTAAAGTATTCTTCTTCACACCCTTTAAGTCATCTAATCTAACTTCCTTCAATGGCATAATCGGAAGAAGTGTTCCATTTAAGCCCTCTAAATCCCACTGTTCTGCTGCGGAATCTTCACCAGTAAATACATCAACAGCATTTTCCACAGTATCGGTAATCATCTTATAGATGGAATCTCTCATGCTTTCTCCATCCAATACACGACGACGATCCTTGTATATAATCTCACGCTGCTCATTCATTACTTCATCATATTTTAAAAGGTTCGTACGAATACCAAAGTTGTTTGTTTCAATCTTCTTCTGCGCTTTTTCAATAGCATTTGTCAACATCTTATGCTGAATCTGCTCATTTTCCGGTACACCTAATGCATTAAACATTACCATCATCTTCTCAGAACCAAAAAGACGCATCAAATCGTCTTCTAAGGAAATATAGAAACGGGATTCACCCGGGTCACCCTGACGACCGGAACGTCCACGAAGCTGATTATCAATACGTCTGGATTCATGACGTTCTGTACCAATAATCTTAAGACCACCAGCAGCAACCGCTTCCTCGTCTAACTTAATATCCGTACCACGACCAGCCATATTAGTTGCAATGGTAACAGCGCCATGTAATCCGGCATTAGCAACAATTTCTGCTTCCTGCTCATGGTACTTCGCATTCAATACATTATGCTTAATACCATTCTTTCTAAGCATACTGCTTAACAGTTCAGAGGTTTCGATTGTAATCGTACCAACAAGTACCGGCTGTCCCTTCTCATGTGATTCAATGATCTCATCCACAACTGCATGGAACTTCTCTTTCTTTGTCTTATATACAACATCCTCATGGTCAATTCTCTGTACCGGCTTATTAGTAGGAATTGCAACAACATCCATGCCATAAATCTCACGGAACTCTTTTTCCTCTGTAAGAGCAGTACCTGTCATACCACTGATTTTCTTAAATTTATTAAAGAAATTCTGGAATGTAATAGTCGCTAACGTCTTACTTTCTCTCTTAACCTTTACATGCTCTTTTGCTTCGATTGCCTGATGAAGGCCATCAGAGTAACGACGTCCCGGCATGATACGCCCGGTAAATTCATCTACGATTAATACCTGATCATCCTGGACAACATAATCCTGATCACGGAACATCAGATTATGTGCTCGAAGAGCAAGGTTGATATTATGCTGAATCTCAACATTATCCGGGTCAGCTAAGTTTTCTATATTAAAGAATTTCTCAACCTTATGAATACCATCGGCTGTAAGGTTTACAATTTTATCCTTCTCATTTACTACGAAGTCACCTGTTTCTGTCACTTCCACACCCATAATGGCATCCATCTTATTAAATTCGCCGCTTGCCTCACCTTTTATCAACTGACGGGCTAAAATATCGCATGCCTCATAAAGCTTTGTAGACTTATCACTCTGACCAGAAATAATCAATGGTGTTCTTGCCTCATCGATAAGAACAGAATCCACCTCATCGATAATAGCATAGGACAAATCTCTTAACACAAGCTGCTCTTTGTAAATAGCCATATTATCACGAAGATAATCAAATCCTAATTCGTTATTCGTTACATAAGTAATATCACAGGCGTAGGCAGCACGTCTTTCATCATTGCTCATTTCACCTAAAACTACACCTACGGTAAGTCCTAAAAACTGATGTACCTGTCCCATCTGCTCCGCATCACGGTTTGCCAGATAATCATTGACAGTAATAATATGAACACCTTTACCTGTTAATGCATTTAAGTATGCAGGTAACGTAGATACTAATGTTTTACCTTCACCAGTACGCATCTCTGCAATACGTCCCTGATGAAGAATCATACCACCAATTAACTGAACACGATAATGCTCCATATTCAGTACACGCTTACTTGCTTCTCTTACAGTAGCAAATGCTTCCGGCAGAAGGTCATCTAAAGTCTCGCCTTTCTCTAAGCGTTCCTTAAATTCCCTTGTCTTGTTCTTCAATGCTTCATCAGATAAAGCCTGCATTTCCGGACGCAAACTCTCTACTTTATCAATGGTAGCTTTAATTCGTTTTAACTCACGCTCGCTGTGTGTACCAAATACTTTCTCATAAAATTTCATAATAAATAGTTCTCCATTCCGCTGATGTCATCCAGCTCTCTTTGATACAGTATTATCAAAAGGGCTTATGCTTCTCTGGACATAAATACCCAATATGCTAAACATTGTACCACTTTATGGCGTTAGATACAATAAATTTTTCATTAAAATCTATCTGTGCATCAGCAAAATCTGTCGTAATATGTCAAAAAAAGAAGTCACCGGAACGACTTCCGATGACTTCTACTTATTAAAACTCAGGTTCGATTAAACCGTAAGTACTTCCTTTTCGCTTATACACTACATTCACTTCATCAGTCTCTGCGTTGCGGAATACAAAAAAATTATGTCCTAATAACTCCATCTGTACACAAGCATCTTCCGGATACATTGGCTTCACTCCAAATCTCTTGGTACGAATAATCTTTACTTCATCATCCGTCTCGAAATCCTTCTCTAAAAATTCAGAAGTAAAGCTGCCACCGCCCTGTTTTGCATCGATTAACTTGTTCTTGTACTTCTTTAACTGGCGTTCAATTACTTCTTCCACCAAGTCAATTGATACATACATATCATTACTTACCTGCTCAGAACGAATAATATTTCCCTTCACTGGAATGGTAACTTCAATCTTCTGTCTCTCTTTTTCAACACTGAGTGTTACGTGAACTTCTGTATCAGGTGTAAAATATTTCTCTAACTTGCCAACCTTCTCCTCCACTGCGGCCTTCAAACCCTCTGTTACGTCAATATTTCTTCCTAAAATTGTAATACGCATGCTGTCCAACTCCTTTACCTTCTATTCACGATAATCATACAGCCATTCATTAGTTGTATATCCCCTATCGCTAAAACCATTATACCACAATTCAGAATACTTGCAACCTTTTTTCATAATTCTTTGTGTTTTTGTGCCATATATTGTAGAATTTTAACAGTTTTTCATCGATATTTTCATGCAATTCTTTTGTTGGTATTTACTTGACTTTTCTATTTTGCCTGAATCACCTCAATTGCCTTCTTTAACTGGTTATCTGTTCCGTCCTTTTTATACAGTTCACTGTCAAATTCCAGTTCATAATCCGGCTCAATGCCTTCTCCCTGTATACACTCTCCATTTGGAAGGTAATACTCTGCTACCGTCAGCTTTATGGCACTGCCATCTTCCAGATAATGCAGATTCTGAACCACACCTTTTCCATAGGTTTTTGTTCCTACTGATTCTGCCAATCCATAATCTTTTAAAACGCCGGTAAATATCTCAGAGGCACTTGCAGTATAAGCATTGGTCAGAATCACAATCGGAACATCCACTATTTTTCCTGCCTCTGTTGCCTTAAACGCTATCTCGGCTCCCGACTTATCTTTTTCGGTAACTAAAAGCCCTTGATCTACAATCATATCTAACATCTGTACGACTGCATTCAGACTTCCACCTGTATTGTTGCGCAAATCCACAATCATTCGTTCCATTCCGGACTTATCAAGTTCCTGAAGGGCCTTTTCAAACTGGCTGATAGTACTTTCTGAAAACTCAGAAATTACTACATAACCTGTTGTGCTTTCCTCCAGCATGCGGGATGTTACTGTTGGTGTTTCTATAGAACGGCGTTCTACATCCTTTTCCACTTCTTTGCCATCTCTGATAATAGTAAGATGTACCTTCGTTCCTTCCTCTCCCTTAATCAGCTTAACCTGTTCATCAAGGCTGACGCCTTGCATTTCCTTTCCATTGATCATATATATCAAATCGCCGGATTGTATACCTGCCTCCTCAGCCGGAGAATCTTCAAACACTTGCACAATAGAAATCAGCTCTGTGGCCGTGTCCATCATTAAAGTAGCTCCAATACCGCTATAGGTTCCATTATAATCATCAAAGAAACTTTCCAGTTCCTCACTGGTATAATACTCAGCGTACTTATCTTCTGTGGCATCCAATAAGCCCCGATAAAGCCCATTCTCCAACTTTTCCAAATCATACTCCATGATTTCTGCTTTGTCTAAAAGTTGTATAATCGACTCTACCTTCTGCATAGTGCTTAAGTTTCCTACCTGAAACTCATCTTCTACATGTTTTATTACACTGCTTCTTCCATAATAGGTGCCTGCTGCAAATACAACTGCGCATAATGCCACACTAGCACACACAGTCGTTGCTATCTTTAAAAATTTTCCTACTTTAAAATATTGTTTTTTTATTGAAGGTGCCTTCTCTGCAGGCACCTCCTGGTTCCATTCATTATTTTCCATAGATTTGAAACACCTTTATTTACTGATATAATTCATCGGGTCTACATAACTACCATTCAGACGAACACCAAAATGAAGATGATTACCTGTGGAACGGCCTGTGGTGCCAACCGCTGCAATTACATCTCCCTTTGATACTTTCTGTCCGGACTTTACATACAATGCAGAAGCATGCATATAAATGGTATAAAGCTCACTTCCATGGTCAATCATAACATAATTACCCATGGAAGAATTATAACCGGCACCAACAACTGTTCCGCCATATGCAGCCAGTATATTAGATCCTGCTGGTGCTGCTAAATCCACACCATTATGAAATTTCTGAACACCAAGAGTCGGATGCATTCTCATACCATATGGACTAGAAATTCTGGTGTATGCCGGACATGGCCATGCAAATGTTCCCCCATCATATGTCACTGTTACAGAAGATGAGCTGTCATTGTCAGAAGATTTGTCGCTATCAGAAGAATTATCACTGGTTGACTTATCCTTCGCATCACCGGAGGTTGTAGTTTCATTCTTCTTTTTCTCTTCTTCCTCTTTCTTCTTACGCTCCTGCTCTTCCTGATATTTCTTCTTACTTTCCTTGGCTTGCTGCTCTAACATAGCAACTGTATCATTTTGTTCCTGTATATCAGCTTCGTATTCATCAATCAAAGTCTGTTGATTCTCCGCCTCTTCTTCGATTCCCTCTAACTCTTCCTGCTTCGCATCAATCAGATACTCTAAGCTATCCTGTCCATCCTGCAATTCTGCAAGCTGACCCTCTAATGCTGTTTTTTCGTCCTCTAACTTAACCTTCAGTTCTGCTATTTCATTCATAGTCTGTTGATACTGCTCTAACACACGATTGTCATAGGAGGATAATTCCACCACATATTCAATACGATTCAAAAAATCAGAAATAGAAGAAGCTTCTAAAAGAATAGAAAGGTAATCGGTATCACCATTTTCGTACATATATTTAATGCGAACCTTCATCAGCTCATACTGTTCTCTCTCTATTTTTTCTGCTTCTTTTAAATTTTCCTCAGTATTTACAATATCCTGCTTTATCTGCTCCACAGCAGCTTCTTTATCCTTTACCAGCTGGGTTTGTTCTGATAATTGCTTATCCAGCTTTTCTATATACTCATTCATGGTTCCCTTAGTAGCTTCAATATCTGCAAGGGTTTTTTTCATTTTATCCAGTTCAGATTCCATAATGCTGACTGTGTCCTTTGCACTATCTACTGCCTTATTTGCCTGTTCCACATTCTGTTGTGCCTGGGACAGGCTATCACTAGTTGCATGAACGGTAAGCCCTATACTTGACGCCAATAAAACAGCTGCTATTCCTAATACTTTTGTCCTGCGCAAAACTTGCTCCTTTCTGTCGTGTGCTACACACGAAGATGCTTTCTTGTAGTTATCAAACTTCCTACCAGACCAATACCTACGCCCATTAACAATGCCACTGGTATCAACACTGAGAAAATATCATCTGCCGGTACAATATCAAGAAAATTCTTTATCACAGAAAATTCTCCCAAAAGATACCGTGTAATTGAATTATAAGCATAATTCAACACTAGTAGCGGAAGTGCGGCTCCTATTAAACCGATTAATGCACCTTCAAGTAGAAATGGTGCCTTTACAAAGAAATCCGTTGCTCCTATCAATTTCATAATGGCGATTTCTTCTTTTCTGACTGCAATACCAATCGTAACTGTATTGCTGATCAAAAATATAGAAACCCCCACTAAAATTACAATCACCACCGCACATACAATCGCAATCAGCTTATTAAAATTCTGGAGTGTGTCGGCAACTGCCTGGGAGTAGTTGACCTGACGGACACCTTTTATAGATTTTAAGTATGTAACCAGTGATTCCTGACCGGACACATCCTTCAAATATACTTCATAATTTGCAGAACGCTCCAATGGGTTATCGTCATCATACACCTCAGCAAGATCTACATTATCTCCAAAAAACTCTACCTTAAAATTCTCCCATGCTTCGTCGGCGGAAGTGTACTTTATAGATTCTACTTCATTTCGTTTTTCAATATCGCCGCCAATCTGCTTTATCTCCTCTTCTGATAAATTCTCGTTAAAAAAGACGGTTACTGCTACACCGGACTGCACATTATCTACTATGCTTTCCAGGTTCCAAATAACCGAAAAAAATACACCAAACATAAAGATACACGCTGCCATAGTGCCAATAGATGCAAGGGAAAACATACGATTTCGGATAATGTTCTTACATCCCTGCTTGATGGTATAAACTATTGTACTAATTCTCATAAATATAACCACCCTTCTCTTCGTCGCTAACAATCACACCTTTTTGAAGGGTAATAACTCGTTTCTGCATAGCATCAACGATTTCTCTGTTATGTGTAACTACCAGAACTGTCTTTCCTTTTTCATTTTCCCGCTCTAACAGTTTCATGATTTCCCATGAATTCTTAGGATCCAAATTACCGGTAGGCTCGTCTGCCAGCAGAAGAGTCGGATTATTAATCAAGGCTCTGGCTAAAGCCACACGCTGCTGTTCTCCACCTGATAACTGCTTTGGGTATGACTTATACTTTTCAGCCAGTCCCACCATAGAAAGCTTTGCCGGTACTTCCTTATGAATTATGTGAGAAGGTGTCTGAACAACACGCTGGGCAAAAGCAATATTTTCATATACATTACGATCCTTTAACAACCTGAAATCCTGAAACACCACTCCGATATTTCTTCTGAATTTCGGTATCTGACGCTTTTTCAGTGTGCTAAGTACCTGGTTATTCACGGTAATTTCTCCGGAAGTTGGTTCTAACTCCTTAAGCAGAAGCTTAATCAGTGTAGACTTGCCAGAACCACTGTTTCCTACAATAAAAACAAATTCGCCTTCTTTAATATGAAGACTGATGTCATTTAACGCCGGCTGTCCCGACGCATAACTCTTGCTTACATGGTCAAGATAAATCATTTGTAACGCTCCCTTTTTGTGCCGTATCTGCACATATTTTAGTAATTCAGGCTCTCCATGTATTTCATATATTTTACAACCATAAGTGCAATCTTAAAGGTAATGGCATCTTCAAAAACACGGAGATCCAGACCTGTACTTTTCTGCAGCTTGTCAAGACGATATACAAGTGTATTTCTGTGAATATACAACTGTCTTGATGTCTCTGATACATTTAAGCTGTTTTCAAAAAACTTGTTAATTGTTGTTAATGTTTCTTCATCAAATTCATCTGGAGACTTGCCATCAAAAATCTCTTTGATGAATGCTTTGCAAAGTGGTACCGGAAGCTGATAAATCAAGCGTCCAATTCCTAATGTACTATATGCAATCACTTCTCGTTCGCTGAAGAAAATCTTTCCTACATCAAGTGCCATCTTTGCTTCCTTATAAGAACGAGACACTTCCTTAATTTCTTCTACAATGGTACCAAAGGCAATGTGTACATCATTACAGCCCTCTGCACGAAGGAGATTTAAAACTATCTTTGCAGTTTTCATCATTTCTTCATAACCATCACTATCTGCTAATTCTTTCACTACAATGATATTCTTCTCATCAACTGCTGTAACAAAATCCTTTGCTTTTCCCCCAAACAGGTTACGGATATTTTCTAAAATATTATTATCCTTCTCCTGTTTCGTCTCTACAATAAATACCACTCTTTTTGCATCTGTGTCAATATGCAGTTTCTTGGCACGGTTGTATATATCTACCAAAAGCAGATTGTCAAGCAATAAATTCTTAATAAAATTATCCTTATCAAATCTTTCTTTATATGCTACTAACAAATTCTGAATCTGGAAGGCTGCAATCTTGCCAACCATATACACATCATCACTTCCACCGTTGGCAAGGAGAATATATTCTAACTGGTGTTCATCATACACCTTAAAGAACTGATATCCCTGCACTTCCTGGCTATCTGCCGGTGATTTAGCAAAAGACAGCACCGCCTGTGAAAAATCCTCCATCACGTCCATGGTACTTGCTAACACAGTTGCTTCAATATCTACAATACATAAATCAATACGTGTAATTGCCTTTAAACCCTCAATTGTTGTCTGTAATATCTGATTCGATATCATATTTCCACTCCTTTACTACCTTCTCTGCTGGCACATAAATTTGTGCATGTTGACCACCCAAAAAACATGCACTTTTCGATTGTATATTTGTCAAAATGAACCTTTTAACCCACTTTACATTTTTTTAGTATAAACTATTTTTTAATAGAAAGCAACAAAAAAAGAGAGAATTTATGCATATTTTTTATGCATTTTCTCTCTCATCTGTAAATGTCAATCCTATTTTTTATCTGCTTCATATTTTGAAACCTCTTTCTTCAGAATTCTCTTCGCAAATAATCTGCGCCAAAAATTCCCTTTCACTTTATGAGTATGTTGAGGTCTCATATTTCCGCCGAGTCCCAGCCAGGCATTGGCATTTAGCTTCTGTTTGTGGGCATAGATAAACTGTTCCTGATAGGGATTACTCATGGAAGATAATATTAGATTTGGTGAAGCAATGTTAATTGCATTTACAATAATATCTTCATCTCCCCAGCAGTTTTCCACGACATAGTCTCCTTCAATACGAAGTTCCTTATAATATTCATTCAGATATGCACGAAATTCATTCCTGTCTTCCACCGTATCTGTCAAAAGAAATACTGTCTTTTCCTGAAAAGCTGCCTGCTCCAAGCAAACTCTCACAAAACGATTCATTTCTATTTCTTCCATCCGACGATTGTCCTCAATACCGGCAGCTGTCAGAATCGCCTTTTCCCTTGGCCAGAGCATGTCCATGGATTGCAAACATTTCTTCAGTTCTTCGTCTTCTCCTGCCTTCAAGAGCAACTCTGTGCCAATCATATCAATCACATAAATAGAATCATTATTAAGCATCCGGCTGATTTCCGGCAATGCTTCATTGACAGACATATTCTCAATATCTAAGCCTAGCACATCTACTTTTTCCCCCATACATGTCACCACCTTTCACATTCAGACACCCTCTGTATACATTATAAATTAAATATCTATTACCATTGGCTTGTTATTACTAAGTTGGTTAAATGTCAATATATAATGCACTTGTAATATCTTGATTTTTTCCTATGGATGGGTTACACTTAAAGTATCAATGAAATAAGGGGAGGTGTTCCTATGGATATTGCAGCTATATCAACCGCAATGAGTCAGATGAACCTTACCAGTCAGATCGGCACCGCCGTTCTTTCCATGTCAATGGACATGGCAGAATCTGCCGGCGATGGTCTTGTTAAAGTTTTAGAATCATCTGTAACTCCTGAATTAGGAGCTAACATTGATATCCGGATTTAGGTACCTAAAAGAGTTCTACTGATAGAACTCTTTTTTACTTTAATACAATTCCATTTTCTACAATTTCTACTTTTCCTTCTTTCATCAAATGTCCTACTGCACGTTTAAATGCATTTTTACTAAGTGCAGCTTTTTCTTTGATAATCTCCGGGGATGCCTTGTCTGTAAACGGAAGCTTGCCACCATATTCTTCTAATAGGTGCAACACGGCCTCCATGTCTTTATCCATTTGCAGATATGCCTTTTCACGCAGACTTAAATCTAATTTTCCATCCGGCTTCACCTGAGTCACTCTGCCCTCCACCACATCACCAATATGAAGCTTGGTAAACACTTCTTTCTTTGGAATACGGGCAGAATAACGGTTATCCACAGCCACATATACCCCAAAATCCTGGGTTACATCATACACAACACCAGAAACATGGTCTCCTGTGTGATATGGTGCCGGAGTTACCAGATAATGATACACTTTCATTGTGGCACATAAGCGACTGCTTTTATCAATATAAAGTGCCACCAGACAAGTATCTCCGGCTTTCACTTTGGTTGTCTGTTCCTTAAAGGGCAAAAGCAGATCTTTTTCTAATCCCCAGTCAAGAAATGCTCCTATTTTGCTTACTTCCTTGACTTTTAGAAGTGCAGTTTCTCCCAATGTAATATACGGCTGATTTACTGTAGATATATATCTTCCCTGTGAATCTCGGTACAGAAACACATCAATAGTATCACCTATTTCGCATCCTTCCGGCACTTGCTTTTTAGGAAGAAGTACCCTTTCCTGTACATCTGTCCCTTCTCCCATATATACGCCAAACTCTACCTTTTTTACTACAGTAAGCTTCTGTCTTTTTCCTAGCTGTAACATATAATTCTCCATTCCGCCGCTTTTGCGGCATAAAATTTGTGCATTATAAAGCATTGTGTACAAGAATATTGTGGTACCATTTTCTATTACTAATACGTAAAAAGCTCATCTACACAGTAGATGAGCTAAAACAGGGCTACAAGGATTCGAACCTTGAAATGACGGAGTCAGAGTCCGTTGCCTTACCATTTGGCGATAGCCCTTTATTCATATAAATGATATTATATTATAAATGGATGCGATTGTCAAGCATATAAAAGCTACAAGACAATACATCGAACAGGGCTACAAGGATTCGAACCTTGAAATGACGGAGTCAGAGTCCGTTGCCTTACCATTTGGCGATAGCCCTATGTATCTCGTGTCAAATCACTAACCATTTGAACACGAGATTTAGTATATAATATTCTCATCTAAAATGCAAGCATTTTTTTAATTTTTTTCAAAAATATATTCAATTGATATAACTAATTTATTTTCTAGGAAGAATTTAAGCTAATTATACTATCTTGCCTCCCAGCGACCAGAGGCACCACATGGCAATACCAGCCCGGTGTCCTTTACTGGCAGTCCGATTTCGTCAGCACGAACAATGCCATCATACCTCTTTAATTCTGTAGACAACATATAGGTCAATACAGATGGTGCTAATCCGGTTGTGTAGGAATTAATCAGGAAGAATAGCGGCTTATCACTTAAAATCTTCGTGCACAATTTCACAAAATCATAGATAGAATCTTCTATCTTCCAGATTTCTCCCTTAGGACCTCTGCCATAGGAAGGTGGATCCATGATGATTCCATCATAGGTGTTACCGCGGCGGATTTCACGTTCTACAAATTTTACACAGTCATCTACCAGCCAGCGTATTGGCTTATCTTCAAGCCCGGAAGAACGTGCATTTTCTTTTGCCCATGCTACCATTCCTTTTGAGGCATCTACATGGGTTACACTTGCCCCTGCTGCCGCTGCAGCTAATGTTGCTCCTCCTGTATAAGCAAATAAATTTAATACTTTAACCGGACGTCCGGCGTTTTTTATCTTTTCAGAGAACCAGTCCCAGTTCACCGCCTGCTCTGGAAATAACCCGGTGTGTTTAAAGCTAAATGGCTTTAACTGGAAAGTGAGATTCTTATAATGTATACTCCACTGCTCCGGCAAATCGATAAATTCCCATTCACCACCGCCCTTTGCACTTCTGTGATAGTGGGCATTTTTCTTTTTCCAGCCTCTGTTTTCCCTTGGTGTCTTCCAGATAACCTGCGGGTCCGGACGGACTAATATATAATCACCCCAACGCTCTAATTTTTCTCCGCAGGAAGTATCTAACACCTCATAATCTTTCCAATTCTCTGCTATCCACATAGTGTTTCCTTTCTTGTCCTATCTTTTCACCTGGTATCTTCGCAACACCCGGCTGATGAAAATATATGCCCTGCTACCATTAGAAACAGACCATTTATATCCATGATATAGCATATAGAAGGATTTTGCAAATAAAATATATGAAATAACACAAAAACAAAGACCGCAGAATAAAATCTGCGATCCTTGTATACACCAGGTCCACCAAATGAGGAATTCGTATTATTTGACTGTTACTGTAGATGCCACTCCTGATTTCTTAATCTTATTCACAAGTGCTGTCTTCTTACTCTTTGTAAGACTTCCAGTAATCTTTATAACGGCTTTCTTGTTAATTCCTTTAAAAGCACCTGTATTTACTTTGCTAATATTCTTTCCATTAATTGAGATGGTCTTTAAATTTTTAGCTCCATAAAATGCTTTTTTACCAATGGTAGTAACCTTTGACGGAATATTTATTTTGGTAAGCTTTGTACAACCGTAGAATGCGCTGGCACCAATTGAGGTCACTGACGAAGGAATTGTAACCTTGCTAAGCTTTGTACAACCCTGGAATGCATTAGCTCCAATTGTTTTTACTGTACTTGGAATTACAACAGTTGTCACTTTTTTATTATTTTTAAGTGCTTTTGCACTAATCGCAGTTACCTTGCATGTAACACCGTTAATAGTTACCTTTGAAGGAATTGTAATTTTGGTGCTCTTAGAGGTTGTGCTAACATATTTTACAGTAGGTGTTCCTTTTGTTGCAGTTACCTGATAAGTTACTCCGTTTACAGCCACCTTCTGATTCACTTTTACTGTTGGTGCAGCTGTAGGTACTGGTGTAATGCCAGACGGGCAGT
>JBGVIB010000178.1:0-11052 GCA_045122835.1 Lachnospiraceae bacterium | reverse complement strand
GGTTTCGATAACGTAGGCTGAGAGAGGGGATGTAGCTTGCTATCAGAGGCTATAATTTAGATGTTTAGTGGTTCTTAGGGCGAGGGATTTGTGCATAAGTCCAAAAATTACGCATTTACAGCGTGATTTTTGGACTTCGTTTATGCACAAATCACCGCCCTTAGAACCACTTACAGCTAAATTCCTAGCCTCTGATAGCAAGCTACTTCCCCTCTCTCAACCGGACGGTTTACGCATATGATTAGGCAATCCAGACAGCTTATACTAGGCGTCCGGGTAACCACTATGATTAGACATTCACACAAACCAGAATTTAAAAATCCACCCAACAATAGACAGACCTGTCGCCAATTCACTACCATCAAGGATGCTACATCAAGAAAAGCATTTCCTAAGCTTCTCCACCGCATTCTTTTCAATCCTGGAAATATAAGACCGGGAAATTCCTAGTAAATCCGCAATATCCTGTTGCGTACAAGCTTCACGTCCGTACAATCCATATCGAAGAATCAGCACCTTCTGCTCACGAGGCGTCAACACCTTATCCAGAATTTGATAAAGATGAAAAATATTATCCCTCTTATCCATTTCTTCCGGGATATCCAGGCATTCACTTTCAATAATGTCTAAAAGCTGTATCTCATTCCCTTCCTTATCTGTACCAATCGGTTCATAAATGGACACTTCACGGGAAGATTTCTTCTTTGAGCGAAAATGCATAAGCAATTCATTTTCAATGCATTTCGCAGCGTAGGTTGCCAGTCTTATGTTTTTATCGCAATTAAAGGTGGAGATTGCCTTCATAAGTCCAATGGTTCCAATTGAAATGTAATCTTCCAATTCTTCCTGTGGAAGTTGGTATTTCTTCACGATATGAGCCACCAGACGCAAATTGCGTTCTACTAAAATATTTCTGGCTTCCACATCTCCATCTTGACAGCGTTTTAAGTAATACTTTTCTTCATCAGCGTGGAGGGGCTTTGGAAAAGTTTTCAAAAAAAGCATCCTTTCGGCTGATTTGTATTAGTTTATGAGCTGAAAGGATGCTTTGTGCTTTTCCATTATGAGATTCTTTTATTTATTTTTGATTGGCAGGTTCCATATTAACCTTGCGGCCTTTGATTTTGGCATTGGACATAGACTTCATTACAGTAGCAGCATGTTCCTCAGGAACCTCTACAAAGCTGTAACGGTCAAAAATATCAATGGAACCAACTAATTTTCCAGGCATACCGCTTTCTCCGGCAACGGCACCTAAGATGTTGTTGGTGCGGACACCTTGATTTTTACCAACATTGATGAAGAAACGAACCATACCAGGTTCTGCTCCGGTATTGCCAAACTGAAGAACAGGTTCTTCCTTTTGAGCTTTTTCATTGCCTATATTCATGGCAAGAAGGGCAGCAGCAACATCTAATGAGGAGATTTCTTCCATAGCAGCAAAATGCTCAATGCTGTCCTTGAAGGAATTTAAGTTTTCCATATCTAAAATATCTCTTAACTGTTCAAAGACTTTTTCTGTCCTTGCCCGTTTCACATCCTTTAAGGATGGAATCTGACGAAGTTTAATCTTTGTCTTGCAGTATCTCTGGATATCTTTTAAGCGATAGGTCTCACGCCCCCAGATAAAGGTTAACGCAACACCAGTACGTCCCGCACGACCGGTACGACCGATACGGTGAACATAATATTCTTCATCCTGTGGCAAATCATAATTAAATACGGCTTCCACATCATCTACATCAATACCTCTGGCAGCCACGTCAGTAGCAACTAAAATCTGTGTTCTTCCACAGCGGAAGCTGTTCATAACACGGTCACGCTGAGACTGCTTTAAATCACCATGAAGACCTTCGGCAGTAAAACCAGCATCCTGCAGAGCAGTTACCAAATCGTCTACCTGTCTCTTTGTATTACAAAATACAAGAGATAATTTTGGATTATAAATAGTAAGAAGGCGGTTTAACACTTCGATTTTTTTGCGAGGATGTACTTCGTAGTAAAATTGTTCAATATTTGAGGTTGTTAATTCTTTTTTCACAACTTTAATAGTTTTCGCGTTTTTCTGGAATTTCTTAGTAATTTCTAAAATTGGTCTTGGCATAGTAGCAGAGAAAAGTGCTGTCTGGCGTTCTTCCGGTACTTGCTCTAAGATAGTTTCCATATCCTCACGGAAGCCCATGTTTAACATTTCATCGGCTTCATCTAATACAACGGTATGCACATGGTCAAATTTAATAGTTTTACGGCGCATGTGGTCCATCACACGTCCAGGTGTACCAATAATAACCTGTGTACCACCTTTTAATGCACGAATCTGTCTGGAAATATCCTGACCACCGTAAACAGGTAAAATTTTTACGTTATGCATATATTTTGCAAAATTACGGAATTCCTCCGATGCCTGAATGGCAAGTTCTCTAGTTGGGCAAAGTACAATAGCTTGAAGATGTTTATCATCTGGATCGATATTCATAAGTAATGGGATACCGAATGCTGCAGTTTTACCGGTTCCTGTCTGTGCCTGTCCGATGACATCTTTCCCCTCTAATAATACAGGGATAGATTTAGTCTGAATAGGAGAAGCTTCTTCAAATCCCATTTCTGTTACTGCGCGCAGAATACGCTCATCGATACCTAATTCTTCAAATTTCATTGTTTCCATATAATAATTCCTTTCTTTCATTCTTTTCCTGCCTGTTACAGACGGGCTTGGAAAAGAAATACCCCAGATAAGCCTGCCTGACAACATAAGTTATAGTTGTTATAACTAAACGCACATAATTGCCATAATAACAGAGGTGGAGCCCTTTGTCAATGCAGTTATTTTAAATCCTCGTAAATAATTTCAGAAAGGAACAATCCCTGTGCAGGGAGTGGAGCACTTGCTTTTTCCTTATTCGTACTGTCTAATAAAGCTGGAATTGCCTTAATATCCAGCTTTCCAAGACCGACATCTAATAGTGTGGCAGCCATCATTCTCGCCATGTTGTGAAGAAAGTCATTAGCAGTAATGGTAATTTGAATTTCAGAGGCATCCTGATAAATATCAATACGCTGTACGGTTTTGACTGTGGACTTGGCCTTTTTAACTGTAGAGAAGTTTTTGAAATCATGTTTGCCGGTCATGGCTTCAGCAGCCAGTTTCATTTTGTTACAATCCGGCTTTTTGAAGCAGTAGTAGGTGTATTTTCGGTCAAATACGCTTGGTACTTCTCCGATGGAGATGCGGTACTGGTAAGTGCGCCATTTTGCATTCAGGGAGCAGTGAAAGCGCTCCGTCTTTTCTTCTACTGTTAAAATAGCAATATCCATAGGAAGATAACGGTTCATATATTGCTTGATTTCCAGGCAGCTCATAGGGGAAGTGGTTTTAAAATGTATCACCTGTCCATAGGCATGTACCCCTGTTTCTGTACGGGATGCGCAGAAAATATCCGGTTCCTCGCCAGTCATTTTTTTCAAAACCTCTTTTATTTTCATTTCAATGGTATTTGTGGATTCTTCTTTTCCTAAACGTTGCCAGCCGTTATATCTGGTGCCATCATATTCTAAAGTACATTTTATATTTCTCATAAAAGTCTCCTTTCATATTCAACTGCTTCTCAAACACGCTCTTGTGCAAAGGTGAGAGGTGCCAGCCTGAAATTGTCTAAATGGTTTGATAATTACACATATGGGCTGTTGTTTGTTTCAAATTCTGGTTTGTGTAATTGTTGTATCATATTCGTTACCCGTCCGTGAATTGGCAGAAGGGGCTCCCAGGGGCAACTCCGACTTACACTGCAGGAGAGCCGCTTACTGGCATGGCATATTCCACGCAGACCGAAGCCAACGTTCCGGTGAACTAACTCCCAAGTCCGACTAAGACATTCGGGGTGTGGCCCTCATGCCTAAGTCTCCCTAGGGAGTGGATTTCACCTCCACTAAAAGCGGCTCGTAATTGTCTGCTTAGGAATATGCCATACCAGCAAGCGGCTCGCCTACAGCGCAAGTCTGAGTTGCCCCTGAGAACCCCTTCCGCCAATTCACTACCTTATCGAAAACGGTAGAATATATTCTCATATAGCCAGTAAAATGCCACATGCTTATTAGTATTCTCAGTGATTTAGTCACTGTTTTTTCTACGAAAGGCATCATTATAGTGGTTAAATGCCAAATATGTGCTTGACCAAATTAATGATTATCCCTGTGCAATTTATACATCAAGCCCATAAGACTTAATTGCGATACGCTAGAGGCAACCGGCGTCCGGGTAGCGACTATGATTCAACACCCCCACAAACCAGAATTTTATCATCTGTTTCGTTATGTAAATGTAATCACAAAGATCCAATTTTGGACACAAATTTTAGTGTAAAACAAGTAAACAATTTAAAAAAAATGACACAAAAACAAAAAAAAACACAGAAAAAATTTGTTTAATTTTGGGATAAATGGCACGGAATTGTTTCTGGATGGATTTTAAAATAAAAAAATAAATTAAATAATCAGAATACAAAGTGAAAAACATAAAATTAACAAATAATCAGATAACTTAATGGAAAAAACCGTATTTACAAAAGAGAAAAAAAGGTGTATAGTTTCAACATAAACTAATCGCGGACAGTTGTCCGTGTGGGATGTGCTTTCGGATGAGTTGGTCAGATGGCATAAAAATAAGCAGAAGAGCACACCCACTTGTGAAAAGGAGGATAAGCATGTTAGAAAAGAAGATGACAGGCGGCCATGTAAGCAAAGGTTTATATGACTCCAGATTTGAACATGATAACTGTGGTATTGGTGCAGTAGTAAATATCAAAGGTGTAAAAACACGTGAAACCGTAGAGAATGCCTTGCGTATTGTTGAAAACTTAGAGCATAGAGCAGGTAAAGACGCAGAAGGTAAGACCGGTGACGGTGTAGGTATTCTGTTACAGATTTGTCACAAGTTCTTTGTAAAGGCAGTTAAGCCTTTGGGAATAGAATTAGGTGATGAAAGAGATTACGGTGTAGGTATGTTTTTCTTCCCACAAGATGAACTTTCCAGAAAACAGGCGATGAAGATGTTTGAAATCATCGTAGAAAAAGAAGGAATGAAATTCTTAGGCTGGAGAGAAGTGCCAACAGATCCGGATGTGTTAGGTTCCAGAGCAAAGGAATGTATGCCTTGTATCATGCAGGGATTTGTAAAACGTCCAAAAGATGTGGAAAAAGGATTAGACTTTGACCGCAAGCTGTATGTGGCAAGACGCGTATTTGAGCAGTCAAACGATAACACATATGTAGTTTCTCTTTCAAGCAGAACCATCGTCTACAAAGGAATGTTCTTAGTAGGACAGCTTCGCAAGTTCTATCACGACTTACAGAGCCTTGAATACGTATCTGCAATTGCAACGGTACATTCCCGTTTCAGTACGAATACCAATCCAAGCTGGGAGAGAGCTCATCCAAACCGTTTTATCGTACACAATGGAGAAATCAATACCATTCGTGGTAATGCAGACAAAATGTTAGCTCGTGAAGAAACTATGGAAGCAGGAAAATTAGCAGGAGAACTTCACAAAGTGCTTCCTGTTGTAAATACAGAAGGTTCAGACTCCGCAATGCTTGATAACGCACTGGAATTCTTAGTAATGAGTGGTATGGAACTTCCATTAGCAGTTACGATTACCATTCCGGAACCATGGGCAAATAACCGTAATATGTCACAGAAAAAGAGAGATTTCTATCAGTATTATGCAACCATGATGGAGCCATGGGATGGTCCGGCTTCTATCCTTTTCAGTGACGGTGATGTATTAGGTGCAGTTCTTGACCGTAACGGACTTCGACCTTCCCGTTACTATATTACAAAGGATGGATATTTAATCCTTTCTTCCGAAGTAGGTGCAATTGACGTTGACCCAATGAATGTAGCAGTAAAAGAAAGAATTCATCCGGGAAAAATGTTGTTAGTAGATACTGTACGGGGCAGAGTCATTGATGATGATGAATTAAAAGAAGGCTATGCAAGTGCACATCCATATGGTGAGTGGCTTGATAAAAATTTAGTTCTTTTAAAGAATTTACAGATTCCAAACCAGAAGGTTCCGGAATATACACCGGAAGAAAGAGCAAAATTACAAAAGGCATTTGGTTACACCTACGAAGAATTCCGTAACGTGATTCTTCCAATGGCAGAGAAGGGCTCAGAAGCAATTGGAGCAATGGGTGTGGATGCTCCGCTCCCGATTTTGTCAAAGCATCATCAGCCATTATTTAATTACTTTAAACAGTTATTTGCACAGGTAACAAACCCTCCAATTGATGCCATTCGTGAGGAAGTGGTAACATCTACCTCTGTATATATTGGTGAGGATGGCAACCTGTTAGAGCAGAAATCCTCCAACTGTCATGTGCTGAAAGTAGTAAATCCAATTCTTACAAATACAGATTTATTGAAAATTAAGAGTATGAAGGTAGAGGGATTACAGGTTCAGGAAATACCGATTACCTATTATAAGAATACAAGTTTAGAGCGTGCTATTGACCACCTGTATGTGGAAGCAGACAGAGCTCACAGAGAAGGTGCAAATATCCTGATTTTGACTGACCGTGGTGTGGATGAGAACCATGTTGCCATTCCTTCCCTCTTAGCAGTTTCTGCATTGCAGCAGCATCTTGTTAAGACAAAGAAACGTACTTCTGTGGCTATGATTTTAGAAAGTGGTGAACCAAGAGACGTACATCAGTTTGCAACACTGTTAGGCTATGGTGCCTGTGCAATTAACCCATATTTAGCACAGGAGACAATCAAGCAGCTGATTGACAATAACATGTTGCAGAAAGATTACTATGCAGCAGTAAATGATTACAACAATGCAATTCTTCATGGTATTGTAAAGATTGCTTCTAAGATGGGAATTTCTACTATCCAGTCTTATCAGGGAGCACAGATTTTTGAAGCAATTGGTATTGATTCTAGCGTAATTGATAAATATTTTACAAATACAGTAAGTCGTATCGGTGGTATTACATTAGAAGATATCGCAAAGGATGTGGACGATTTACATTCCAGCGCATTTGACCGTTTAGGATTAGATAATGACCTCACATTAGAAAGCACAGGAAGACATAAGTCAAGAAGTGGTGGTGAGCAGCATCTGTATAATCCGGAAACTATTCATTTGCTGCAGGAAGCGACAAGACGAGGGGATTACAACCTGTTTAAACAGTATTCTTCTAAGATTAATGAGGAGGATATGCAGGTAACCTTAAGAAGTCTGTTAGACTTTAACTATCCGAAGAAAGGTATTCCATTAGAGGAAGTAGAAAGTGTAGATTCTATTGTAACCAGATTTAAGACAGGTGCTATGTCCTATGGTTCTATTTCCCAGGAAGCACACGAGACATTGGCAATTGCCATGAATAGGATTCATGGACGTTCCAACAGTGGTGAGGGTGGTGAAGATTTAGAACGTCTCACCATTGGTGCAGATGGATTGAACCGTTGCTCTAAGATTAAGCAGGTAGCATCCGGTCGATTTGGTGTTACTTCCAGATATTTAGTAAGTGCAGAAGAAATTCAGATTAAGATGGCACAGGGAGCAAAACCAGGTG
Organism: Lachnospiraceae bacterium; assembly: GCA_045122835.1. Lineage (GTDB taxonomy): Bacteria > Bacillota > Clostridia > Lachnospirales > Lachnospiraceae > JBGVMW01. Next base: position 3,471 of record JBGVIB010000178.1, on the reverse strand, counting down.
AAGGTGGACATTTGCCGGGAACGAAAGTATATCCATGGATTGCAAAGACCAGAAATTCAACACCAGGTGTAGGTTTAATTTCACCACCGCCACATCATGATATTTATTCTATTGAAGATCTTGCCCAGTTGATTTACGACTGTAAAAATGCCAATACCAATGCAAGAATTTCAGTAAAATTAGTATCAGAAGCAGGTGTTGGTACTGTTGCTGCCGGTGTGGCAAAAGCAGGTGCGCAGGTTATCTTAGTATCCGGTTATGATGGAGGTACCGGTGCAGCACCACGTAACTCTATTCATAATGCAGGTTTGCCATGGGAGTTAGGTCTGGCAGAAACACATCAGACATTGATTATGAATGGTCTTCGTAATAAAGTACGAGTAGAGACTGATGGTAAGTTAATGACTGGCCGTGATGTAGCCATTGCAGCATTGTTAGGTGCAGAGGAATTTGGTTTTGCAACCACACCGTTGATTACACTTGGCTGTGTGATGATGCGTGTATGTAATCTGGATACCTGCCCGGTTGGCATTGCAACGCAGAATCCGGAATTGCGTAAGAAGTTCAGAGGAAAACCAGAATATGTAGTAAACTTTATGCATTTTATTGCAGAAGAGCTTCGTGAAATTATGGCTTCCTTAGGTGTCCGCACCATTGATGAATTAGTGGGACGTACGGACTTGTTAAAGGTTAAGAGTGGATTAACAGGACGTGCAGCTAAGATTGATTTATCAAGAGTATTGAACAATCCATTTGATGATAAGAAACAGAAAAATATCTTCGACGCTAAGAAAGTATATGATTTTGAATTAGAGAAGACTATTGATGAGAAAGTGTTGTTAAAGCAGTTTAAGGCAGCTTTGGCATCTGGTCAGAAAAAGAGTGTAGAAGTAGATGTTACGAATATTAACCGTACATTTGGTACTATATTAGGTTCTGAAATTACAAAGACATTAGGTGATAATGTAGAAGAAGATACCTTTAGAGTAAAATGTAATGGTGCTGGTGGACAGAGCTTTGGTGCATTTATTCCAAAGGGACTGACATTGGAATTAGTGGGTGATAGTAACGATTACTTTGGTAAAGGCTTATCAGGTGGTAAGCTGGTAGTATACCCACCACAGGGCGTAACCTACAAGCAGGATGAGAACATTATAATAGGAAACGTTGCATTATATGGTGCAACCAGTGGGCAGGCTTACATCAATGGTGTAGCTGGTGAGCGTTTCTGTGTTCGTAACTCTGGTGCGAAAGCAGTTGTAGAAGGAGTAGGCGATCATGGATGTGAATACATGACAGGTGGACGTGTAGTTGTAATTGGTAAGGTAGGCAAGAACTTTGCAGCCGGTATGAGCGGTGGTATTGCTTATGTATTAGATGAAGACAGCGACCTGTATATGAAACTGAATAAAGAAATGGTATATTCAGAGGAAGTTACTAATAAATATGATGTGTTCGAGTTGAAAGGTATGATACAGGAGCATGTCAATTATACAAACTCTGAGAAGGGTAAGATGATTTTAGATAATTTCAAAGAGTATCTTCCTAAATTTAAGAAGATTATTCCTCATGACTACCATCGTATGCTTATGACCATTGTACAGATGGAAGAAAAGGGATTAAGTAGCGAGCAGGCACAGATTGAAGCATTTTATGCTAATCGCAACAAGTAAAGGAGGTAAGAAGACATGGGAAAACCAACTGGATTTATGGATTATGAAAGAGAAACAAGTGAATCAATAGAACCAAAAGAGCGTATTAAAAACTTTAACGAATTCCATAACTTTTTGCCTCAGGAGAAGCAGCGTCTTCAGGGTGCCCGTTGTATGGAATGTGGTGTACCGTTCTGTCAGTCTGGTATGACAATCATGGGAATGACAAGCGGTTGTCCCCTTCACAACTTAGTACCGGAATGGAACGATTTGGTATATACTGGAAATTGGAAAGAGGCGTACAACCGTCTGAAAAAGACAAACAATTTCCCAGAATTTACATCCAGGGTATGTCCTGCTTTGTGTGAAGCGGCTTGTACCTGCGGATTAAATGGGGACCCGGTATCCTGTAAGGAAAATGAGCATAGCATAATTGAGCATGCTTATGAACATGGATATGCAGAACCAAAGCCGCCAACACTCCGCACTGGAAAGCGTGTGGCAGTTGTTGGTTCCGGCCCTGCCGGATTGGCAGCAGCAGACCAGTTAAACAAGCGTGGACATCAGGTGACTGTATTTGAACGTGAAGACAGAATTGGTGGTCTGTTAATGTATGGTATTCCAAACATGAAGCTTGAGAAGCATGTCATCGACCGTAAGGTGGAAGTGATGAAAGCAGAGGGTGTGGAATTCGTAACAGGTGCAAATATTGGTAAGGATATCAAGGCTGCAAAGCTTCTTAAGGATTATGATCGTGTTGTGTTAGCTTGTGGATCTTCAAATCCAAGAGACATCAATGCACCGGGTAGAGATGCAAAGGGCATTTATTTTGCAGTAGATTTCTTAAAATCAACCACAAAATCTTTATTAAACAATGGTTTGACAAAGAATGATTATATCAGTGCTAAAGGGAAAAATGTAGTTATTATCGGTGGCGGTGATACTGGTAATGATTGTGTAGGTACTTCTATCCGTCACGGCTGTAAATCAGTAACACAGCTTGAGATGATGCCTAAGCTTCCAGACCAGAGAACAGAGAACAATCCATGGCCGGAATGGCCAAAGGTCTGCAAGACAGATTACGGTCAAGAGGAAGCTATTGCTGTATTTGGTCATGATCCTCGTCTGTACCAGACTACGGTAAAAGAATTTATCAAAGATAAGAATGGTAACCTGACAGGTGTGAAGACTATCAAGTTAGAGAGCAAGAAGGATGAGAAGACAGGACGCATGGTAATGGCAGAAATTCCAGGCACAGAAAGCGTCATTGAGGCTGAATTAGTGCTGATTGCAGCAGGTTTCTTAGGAACAGAAAAATATATTGCAGATGCATTTGGTGTAGAACTGAATGAGAGAACGAATGTAAAGACAGAAGCAGGCAAATATGCCACAAACGTAACAAATGTCTTTACCGCAGGTGATATGCACAGAGGTCAGTCTTTGGTTGTGTGGGCGATCCGTGAAGGTCGTGAAGCTGCAAAGGCAGTGGATATGGATTTGATGGGATATACCAATCTTTCTGTTCAGTAATAAGATGTAAAAATGATGACAGGCTCGCTTATGGCGGGTCTGTTTTTTTTATGAGCGGTGCGAGCTGAAAATAGAAGGCAAAATTCTTGTTTGTGTAATTGTTGTATCATATTCGTTACCCGTCCGCGAATTAGCGGAAGGGGCTCCTAGGGGCAACTCAGACTTACACTGCAGGAGAGCCGCTTGCTGGCATGGCATATTCCACGCAGACCGAAGCCAACGTTCCGGTGAACTAACTCCCAAGTACGACTAAGACATTCGGGGTGTGGCCCTCATGCCTAAGTCTCCC
>JBGVIB010000177.1:0-10556 GCA_045122835.1 Lachnospiraceae bacterium | reverse complement strand
CTATTCTGTATTTCTTGACTTTAAACTGATTATGCTGACTGTCAAGGTTCTGTTCCAGAAGGACAGTACGGAAGGTGTGGATGCCACACAGACAACAGCAATGAAAGATAACAAGGATTCTAATCTCAAAGGAAATTAGTGCTATTTTCATGCCACTAAAAAGTCAGAACGGAGGATAACGTGATGAAAGCGCCAATTGTAAGTGTCATCATTCCTGCTTATCGGTGCGAAGCAACTATTGCGGCTTCTATTGAATCTGCACTGATGCAGGATGTTGATTTAGAGGTACTTGTAGTAAATAACGATAAAAATAACAAGACACTGACTTCCCTTCTTCATGCTTATGATGACAGGGAAAATGTACACATTATAGTTAACGAAGAAAATATTGGTGCTGCAAAAGGCCGAAACCTAGGTGTAAAAAATGCCAAAGGACGCTACATTGCCTTTCTCGATTCTGATGATATGTGGACGGAGGGTAAATTAAAAGAGCAACTTGCATTGCTAGCCCAGTCAAATGCTCCTATCTGCTGTACTGCACGAGAATTAATCAGCCCGGATGGTTCTTCCACAGGACGGGTAATTCCAGTAACTGCAACGATAGCCTACCATAATCTCTTATCCCATAACAGCATTAATTGTTCCTCTGTATTGCTCCCCCGGGAAATTGCCTTAGAATTTCCTATGGAGTACGAAGAAGCCCATGAGGATTATATTACCTGGTTAAGAATTGTAAAAAAATATGGTCCTGCAGTAGGCATTAATAAACCAATGTTAAAATATCGTTTATCAGACACTGGAAAATCCGGTTCAAAGCTTCAATCTGCAAAGATGACCTATCAGGTGTACCGTTATGTCGGATATAATACCTTTGCTGCTTCCTTATTATTTCTGCGATATGCAGCTCATGGTGTTTTGAAATATTTATTTGCAGAAAAAAAGTGCTGACGCCCCATGGGTCAGCACTTTTTTATACCTACTTTATTTTTTCTTAAATGCCCACAATTTATTCAAAACAAAATTAAGGGGAATGGTGATTAATAAGCTTATAATTGGTGCCAGAATCTCCGGAATATGGAACACCTGCACCCACAGTTCTAATAAAATCGCTGCTAAAACTAAGCCAGTTGCTGCATAGGACACTGTCATTTTTATGAATGAATACAGCAATTCTGTAATACTTTTTCTCTCTCCTGCAAATACATACTTGTTATTCCAGTAAAATGAGTTGCAGGTACCGATTATAAATCCAAGCAAATTCCCCACCTGTCTGTGCCATCCCAAAAGTCCTACACAGAGCATATAGGTAATTGTAGAAAGTAATGTGTTGGACAAACCAACCATTCCAAATTTTACAAACTGGATTAGGCTGTTCATTTGGTCTTCTGTGATTTCTCGTCGAATCAAACGAAATCCAAACTTAAATATTGTGCGACATATTATTTCAATCAGATTCCATAATTTTTCTGCCATATTTTACTCCTTTCCCTTAAAAATACCCATTAATATACTTTAATTCCATACCAGCGAAGGAACAACGTTCTTTCGTCACCAGGGGCATCCACCTGTTTTGCATCTGTCTGGAAATTAATCTGATTATCTCCAGGTTGTAATTCTAATTCCATTTCTATCTGGGTATTCTTACTCGTTATCTGATAGGAATACGTTTCATCACCGTATAAAATATCAAGTGATGCCTCTTTATCATTTCCACATAAAATATCAGCATGAAATGTTACATTTATCACATCATCTGATGTATTTGTCAATACCATAGAACATGTATCAGCAGACCAACGATAAGCATCTTTTCCAAATCCTTCCTTACCATAAAATCCATGATTGTAATTGATTAAGAGATTTGTATTTCGATAAGAATCAACATCTGTCCACTTGATTAATACATCCTCATCAATACCATAGTACTGTTTCATAAGATGATCTATTTTTTCATCATACATTGTATGATCACAAGTAGTGGTTCCACGATACAGTGAATTTGGATAATTTAATAGTACAATAATATTTGATTTTTCATTTTTCCAATTTTTTAACTGCAGATGATTGTATTCTGTATAAAATTCATTCTCATAATAACCATTCAACGTAAGCATGAAACTAGATGTTCCTGAATTTACAAGAGTTGCCAGATAGAGCACCATCATGCCAGCAGCAATTTTATATTTACCAAAGGTCATCCACACATCTTGAAATACGATACCAATATGTAGGAAAGTAATTAGCAAATACGGAACAAAAGAACGAACCTCTAATGCTGGTGAAATCAGCAAACAATAATTCATAGCAACTGCCGCCACCAGATAACAGATAAACTCTTTTTTCCCTTTTACCCAATAATAACGGAAAGAAACAAACGCCAATCCAATATAAAATACCAAATAGGTCACTGTTGTCACATTATTGTCTGTAGAGGGCATGCCATACAAAGCAATTGCGGACGTTACTACTGCAACAAATGCAGTTATAATATTCCAAATATTTTTCCACTCTTTTACCAACAAAATCACAACCATGCAAATAGAAACCAGAATTAACATTTTATGAAACACACGAAAATCGCTAAGATTTATCATCTGGTGAATTCTAGGAAGATTCGTTTGAATTTTTCCTAAAAATGGCAAATTAGAAAATTCTGTGTTTTCTCCCATACGTGCATAATTACCTGGAGCCAGAAATAAGACCAGATATGTGACAACTGCCACTACCAATGTATACACATCTATTTTTAAATACTTTTTTAAGTCTTTCCAATGGTGAAGTATAATATAAAGTACCAGATAAACTAACAATCCACCACCTAACTGTTCCTGCGCAAGTGTGGTAAATGTCACACAGATTCCTTCAATAACTGCAAATTTAAAGAAGGATACCGGTTCATTACTAGCAATCTTACGACAGGTTCTATCATAGTATAACATAGCAAACAGCATTGGTACCATTGGCCAGATATAAAGCACCGATGCAGAAGCCCAGTAAGTGGTATATGCATGAATCTGAATACCTATAAGTCCATATAAAATTGGCATTAACAAGGCAATTCCAATAGAATGTTTTACTTTCACATGGTCACACACAATGCGATACATCAGATAGAATAATGCAGTAATCACAAATGCCTGCACAAACATAAATAAATCAATACCATCCTTCAACATAGGTATCAGAAACAAACAGGCATACAACAGACGCCCTCCCCAGTTAAAATATATCTCTTTTGCCCATTTACATAAGTCTCTTAATGAAAAATTTGTCCCATCCACTCCTGCTACTTCATATCCATAGCTTAGAGAGCCATTCCCATAATCATCGAAACATAACCCTACAAAACTGTGCTGAATGACTAATGCAATCAAAAACAGAACAAAGATAAATGCAACATAACATCCTTCTTTTCCATCTATATACTTCTTTTTTAAATTGTTCATAAACATCTCTCTTTCTTTTTTCGCCCAAATACTTATTTTATCACCACACTGTTGAATTATGTATTTTAGACAATTTTGCACAAGCTATATTAGTATATGATAAAATCAAGTATTTGTAAAGAACTGTATTTTGGCAAAAGCACAGAATACATAACATTGATAATGTACTCTGTGCTTTTTTGTTTCATGCTTACTGCACACGGAATTTTAATATGACAGACAAATCCCTGCTGTCTGTACTAGTTCCCAACTCCTCCGGGTTAAAAGTTTTTGATGTGGTAAAAGCAATATCTGAATTTTTTATACCACTTACATCCAGATCGATTGTCTGAAAGCCCGCCTGTAGTACATATTCTGTGACAACACCATCTATTTCAATGGTAAGCGTATTCTCCGCTATCATATCTCCATCTAAATAACAGATGATAGTTATCTTTTCTAAAGCAGAATCTGCGATACTCATTACACCTTTCTTGCCTAGCCAGTCATCCTCATAAAATTCACCCGATAAATTATAGTCGGCAAAATCTTTACTAATTTCTCCATGCCATTCTTCTGGTATATCCTCCCAGATTAAATCTACAAATGAAGGAATCTTATAATATTCTCTAAGCCAGTAATCAATATATTCAAACCCTTCATCATACGGCATCTGCAATCGGCATATATCATTCTGACATTTTAACAGATTGATCTCTGTCTGACTTCCATCATAAGCAGACAACACATTATGATTATACTTTAAGCTAAAACTATTTTCATAGTAACCACTATATAAGGAAGAGAACATCGTCACGGATTTCAGCGAGCACACAAGCACCAATGCTATATACAGGTATCTTCCAAGTGTCACATGTTCCAACGCCTTTTGAATATCAATAGCTACGATTGCTATCACAACAAACACAATAAACATATATTCTAAATAAGAACGATGTTGTATTGCTGGTGACATCAATAAACAAAATACCGATGCAGCACCAGCAATTACTAATGCCATCAATTCACTTCGTTTTGTTTCATAGAAATAAAATCCACATAACACCGCAAGATATATAAGAAATTCCATTTCAAAGCAGTTTTGCAGTATATCCGGTAATGTTATCTTTTCTAATGCTATCACACCAAGGGCATTGCCTAAGGATAATGGAATACTTATGAAGTATTTCTTTTTATTTTTCATAAAAAGCATGAATGCCATCACACAAATAAGTAGACATACAACCAGATTGATCCATAAAAATCCATTACTAAAGAACAAATCCAGAATCGGTGGTAAATTATATCCTATCTTTTCAAAAAAGCTTAATTCTGAAAATTCATTGGTTTCTAATCTCACAAAATTACCTGGTGCTGCAAATAGTAAAATATAACTCACAAATGCAGTAACCAACACTGGCTCGTTCAGTTTTCTAAACTTTTTCCATTCTTTACCCTGTCCAATAGCAATTAAAAGGAATAGAGCAATCAACAATGCCAGACCCGTCTGCTCCTGAGAAAATGTTGCAAAAAATGTAGGAATTACTATAAACGGCATACAAACCGCCAAATTAACCGGTTGCTTATTCTTAATTCGTTTTTGCAAAAAGGCAAAGGCAAATAATACCCAGAAAGTAGGCACAAGTGGCCATATATACAAAATGGATGCAGATGCCCAATAAGTTCCCTGAACATGAATATCACGCCCAATAAGACCATACAAAACAAATAAAATCACAGCAGCCATCACAGAATGTTTCTGCCCAGTATAAAAACATATCATTTTATATAATAAATATATAAGGAGCAACATTACAAATACCTGCACCACCATGTATGCCGTAGCGCCATCCTTCAGCAGTGGTATAAGAAATAGTGCCGCATACAACACACGACCTCCCCAATTCATATAGCACCACTTCACCCACTCCCACAATTGAGAAGTGGTGTAATTGGTTCCTTCTACTCCTTCAATTACATTTCCATAACAAAGAGCTGCATTTGCATAGTCGTCATAGAAAATATCCAGTGTCAAGTGCTGCATCAAAAGCAATATAAATCCAATCAAAAATACAGCCCCCACCATTAGCTTATCCTGTGCCAGCCACGCCCCTTTCAGCATTCCTTTCAACAACTGATTTTTGTTAATAAAAACTGTCAGAAAACCAAGTACACATATTCCGATAACCACAATAAGCCATAGAAAAATCTCCGATTGTTTCTCATAATTTAATGTAATATTGTGTGTCCCTGCTTCTACATTCACAGCTGTAAAACCATAATTTGCTTTTATAAGTTCGACTCCCTTGCCATTTATTACGCAGTTCCAGTTCCTATCATATACAACAGGCAGATAGAGCACGGAATCTTCTTCACAGACAATTGTACCATTTAGTGTATCAGTATCCTTCATTGCCCATTGAACAGTTCCCTGATTAGCTGCTGTTTCCGACATACTATAAATCATTGGCTCTGATATTACAGCTTCATTTTCCATATCAAATCCAATAGCTAGGCCCACCACATCAGACGGAATATTCATGGAAATTTCCTGCATTCCATCAACGGAATATGTGATTCCTTTCACTGATTCCCAATTTTTAGTCTCTATATCAGTCAACAATTCAACCTTTATATCAGATGGCTCACTAGTAACAATAAAGAAATTCAAATATTCTTTTTCGCTTTGTTCCCTCTCACAAAATGGAAGTATCATCACACTCCGGTTTTCTATATTGCACTGCATCTGATGATTCTGTGTTTGATAAGTAATTCCTTCCGTTTTGATGCCTTCTGTATTAATAGTGTCCTTAATAATGGAATATTTGGGGTTTGTATCATTTTTTGTTTCCACACCATCCAATACCACTGTATTCTGCAGATTCAACAAACGCTCCATCTCATTCAGCACTTCATAATCTTCTACCGCAAGTGATGTCTGATAAATTTTACCAAATCCAGAAAATTTATTATTGTAATATGCATAATATGAACCATGTTGTGTAAATAATGTCCAATTTTCATCGTTTCTTTCTGTGTCTGTGATTATATATTTGATACCAAGACGATTTGCTGCCTCCGCATCAAAGGGCATGCCGAACTGATAATTTTGATAGGCGTAATTTGTATCCCATTCCTGATATCCCATTCCCCCAATATATTCAATATAGTTCTCCACTCCGTCAGTAATGGTATCTTTGTTTACTGCCACTGAACAAATATTATTACTCTGAGGCATATCATATTTCAAAACATCAGCCACACGATACGGTACATCTCCCTCTGCATTTTGAATTTCCTTTATAATAGCTTCATATTCTGCCACATCTTCATTTTGCACAAATTCCCGTTCTGCATAAAGGGTAATACTATGGTCAATAACCAGATTGCCACAAGAAACTACAAAAATGATTCCAAAAATCACACAAGTAACCCGCTTGTCCGCTAAACGATAAAGCAATTCCATCAGCACAGCAAGCAAAATCATGCAAACTGCCATAACCAGAAATGCATTCTGTGCCACCTCAGTACTTTTTCTTGTATAGTACACACATGCAAAACCTATTCCACCCACTGTCACTGCTACATTCAGCACAGTGTTGTACATCCCTTCTTTTTGAATTCCGTCTAATGTTGTTGCAATTATATATACAAGATATGGTAAAAAAATTACACTAATTTGTCCATAAAGCTGGGTGAAAAATGGAGTTGCCTCTGCCGCCACATACATAAACAGATACACTGCCAGGCCTGCCAGTGGAAGCACTGTCCTCACCTTTAATGTCTCTTTTCGTTTCTTCCAAAACATACCATACAAAAACTGAATAACACATAACACTAGCAAAACAGACAAGAACAAAGGATACGCCTCTGTATAGGTTCCATACCCCTTATAATCTACCGCCGTTCCCTGCAAATTGTTTGATAACAAACGTAGCAATGCTGTTTTTAGCTGGCGTAACCCTGCAACAGAAAAAGAATTACCCAGTTCTGCTAATAGATTGGATTGCACAAAAAATGATTCCGACGTATTGCATGCATGAATCAACAGTTTTACCCAGACTATTGCCGTAGTAAATATCCCTCCTGCACAAGCCAGAAATGCATATATAGCTTGTGTAATTAGCATATTTCGTCCTTCAAACTTGTCTGTAATCTGAACTATCAGATACCCCACAGTAACAGGTAACAAGACTGCCATTGCAACAATTCCCTGCAGACATACAAATCCAACAACTAGCGCTAGTAACAGATAATATTTCTTTTTTTCTACTGCTTTATCCACAATAAAAAGCAACAATGCCATATATATTAACAAAATTGTTTTGGAAAAATCCTGCCCCACGGTAAAGAAAAAACCTGAAAATCCATATAATGCAGATGCGATGATACGACTTCCTCTGCTGAATTTGAATTTACCCAAAAACAAAAAGCATGCTAAACCAGCTGCCATACTTCTTAAAATCTGAATAAAGGGTAATACTGCTCCAATCGCATTTGTTCCAAATACAACGCCTAATAAAATATGCAGTAATGTAAATGGGTCTGCCATTTTTGCCCACAAGGCAAATGTATCATTTCCGAGCCCCAATGCAAAGGAATAACCCATTCCTGACTTGTCACGAATCGCCTGTGACAAGGTTCTGCATGCATCAATGTAAGAATTTGATATTGCTCCTGCTGTATCTTGATAGTATAACATTTCACTTCCAAATATTGCTTTGCTGTACACTATCAACCCCAGTATCAAAAGAGCGGCGGCAACCACAAAACAGTCACACATCTTTATTTTTTTCTTCATGTCGTCCTCCTGATCTGATTATTAACTATATTTATGTAGCTAATTTATTAAAGCAATGCTACACACAACTCATTCAGCACTAGCCAGTCGCCGCTAGAATCATTATTTTCACCATTTCCTACAGAAAAAGTAATCTTAATATCCTGCCCTTTAAACTGTTCTAATGGCAACCGTTCTGACTGATAATCTGTCCTGGTATCTACTTTATAATCTTTTGAAAACTCTGCATTTTCCATATCTGTTGTGTAAATGCGAATATGCATGGTAAGACCATCTGAATTTTCGCGGACCCATGGATGTATTCCATAGTTCCACTGCAATACTTCCTTACCTGATACATGATAAGATGCTGTCATATAGGTATTTGGTGTCATCATAATTGATGTACCTAATGTATCTTCCTCAATCTTAGCAATGGTACTGCCCCATGGATTATCTGAAGTACTAACTTCTTTTTTCCCTTGAAAGTCTAGTGTATCAAACTCATCCGCAAAGCAGAATGCTGCTTTACCAGAATCATTTCCTTCTTTATTATTCTCTGTCACACCATCATTACTGTCAACATTTTCTGTAATTTCTGCTTTTTCTTGATTTTTTTCTGTCATAGGAACAACCACTCCCTGACCAATTCCATATGCAACTGCACAACTGATACAAAAACTAATCGCTATCAATACGGCTTTCTTATGTTTCATACTTAACCTCTTCCTGTCACACTACTACATCAAAAACAAAATAACTGGTATATTCACGCAGGAAATTCCTCTAAAAATGCATAGACAAGTTATTTGATTTACAATGTACTAGTAACAACATATCTTCATTTAACAAAGTAGCCCTATGCTTATCCATCATAGAGCCACTTACACAATTAAATATCCATATCCATACGGATTACTCGTTCTGCTTCACTTAACATAAAATAACGTCCGATAAAAGTTCTGCTATTATTAGATAATTCTAACAATTTGTCATAATCGGTATATAATTCATTAATCAGCTCTGCCATTTCCCTGGCATCATCTACAACCTCAAAAGCATGCTCCTCTATACTTAACCCCTCTGCACCAATGGAAGTAGTAACAAGAGGAATCTGGTAATAAGTAGCTTCAACTACCTTGCCCTTTACACCAGCACCTACTCTTAGCGGCACAACTGCCATACGGCATTTCTTATATAATGCTTCTAAATCTTCGTCCGAAAGGAATCCTGTCACAATAATATTATCACTAGCCATTGCCTGGATTTCTTCAGTTACCTTTGAGCCAACTACATACCACTTAATATCTGGATATTTCTCAAGAATCTTTGGAAATACTTCTTTTCCAAACCAAAGAACAGCATCAATATTCGGTGGATGACCAAAACCACCCACGTACATGATATCCTTACGTTCTTCAAATTTCTTGTTGATATCATCTCTTAACTGTTCATAGATATACAACGGTATGTTGCGAACAGCTTTATCCGGAAATGCTTCCTGAACAACTCCCTGTTCATAACTTCCCACCAAATGTTCCACATCAGCCTTCGAAAACAAGTCATATTCAATGGATTTCCAATGCTCTGATGCCTTCAAATGTGCCTTATCTCCAGTCAATTCATACTCACGCATTTCTCTGACATAATGAAGATCATGGGCAAAATAAAAGATTTTCGCATCAGAATATTTCTTTACCAAATCTATATATTTCACTGCAATATGTGGGCGTTGCAAATAAATGTAGTCAAAATAATGTGCATTTTCCTTTAGCCAGCTTTTCCAGTTATTGTAATAATAATTACCATACAGTACTTCCACACCCATCTGCGTTAGCTCTGTTGTATATGGTTCATGTTTAAAGAAATTATCACCAATAAAAGTAACCTTCATGCCTAATTTTACAAATAATTTCAAATACATGTAGGTACATCTGCCACCTGCATCCTTATCATAATGCGGTACATAATGATCTACTACTAGAATCTGTTTTCTAAAACGACTCCTGTCTTTCGCCAAAAATACATTTTCCGCATTCGGAAAATGTTCTTTCTCTAAGACATCCTTCCATTTATTATAGAATTTTTCCTGATTTACTACCTGATAATGCTTCTGTCCTGTACTGGTATCGGTGCCATTTGATACGCCTTCAAAATGAATAACTACTGATAATGGCTGATACACTACCCGATACCCATGCCTTCTTACCTCAAATGCCAGATCAGAATCCTCATAATATGCTGGTACAAATGTTTCATCAAAACCACCAATTTTTTCCCACAAACTATGGCGAATCATAATTGCCGCACCTGAAATATAGTCAACATCCTTCACATAGTTATATTCCGGC
>JBGVIB010000176.1:0-6919 GCA_045122835.1 Lachnospiraceae bacterium | reverse complement strand
CTAGGGAGACTTAGGCTCGAAGGCTTTCCTGAGAGTCTTAGTCGTACTTGGGAGTTAGTTCACCGGAACGTTGGCTTCGGTCTGCGTGGAATATGCCATACCAGCAAGCGGCTCTCCTGCAGTGTAAGTCTGAGTTGCCCCTGGGAATCCCTTCTGCCAATTCACGGACGGGTAACGAATATGATACAACAATTACACAAACCAGAAATTTTCATAAATTCCAAGCAAATGAGCCTCACTATTTAAGTAATTTAAGAGCTTCAGGGTTTCAAATACTCCAACACAGATTTGGCAAAAGCTACTTGCGTGTCATCTTCCTGTATCTTCTCTAATGGAAAATAGAATTGCTTTGTTTTGACGTCAGATTTATATACCGGCTGGCAGATTTCTGCTGGCTGATGAATGAAACTACCACTGTGTCTGGTGTAGCAGCTACTCTTGGTTGCTTTCTTGCGGTAGGATTTGTCTACGAATTCGGCAACACTTTTGTGTATGGCAGTATCTTCCATGGGCAAATAATAGTAGTCCTGATAATTGTCATAAAAATGTTTTAGTTCCCCTTCGAAAACATGACAACGAATAGTAAGGATGTCCTTATTCACATTAAGATAAAAACCATTTTTCTGATAACTAAATGGTTTTGGAATATCTAAAGGGATAGCGGCTTCGATGAGTAGTTCTGTCTGGATTTCTCCAGATAGTGACGGATACTTATTAGTATGAATATTTATAATATCAGGTATTTGCTCAAACAGATATGGATAGAGCAAAATTGGCAACAGCAGAACCATGCCCTCTAAATCGTCAAGATTATGCTGCAATAAAAGTTTTCTTGCATCATCTGTTGGCTGCTTTATATAATTTTTGTACACTTGTATCAGCTCACCGCCAGTGTAAATATCTTCTCTCTCAATCCCTAAAAATAATTCTAGCGACTTCTGTTTCGCATTTTCAAGCTGTAAAATAGCTTTGAATGGACGAATTTTCTTGAAAATATCAAAGCTGTCCATATTGGTTAATGGACAATCAATATCGTACCCGGTACTTCGTTTTGTCAAAAAAGGAATATCGAATCCTTCCCCATTAAAATGAATCAAATGTTTGAATTTTTTTGTTTGTTCAAAAAACATTACCAGCAATTGTTGTTCATCATCTGGTGTATCTGCAAAGTATATTGTTCTGTGGCAATCATGCTCACCGATATGAATACATCCAATAATGTAAACGGAGCAGTAGTCAGCCGCTAAGCCAGTTGTTTCAATGTCAAAAAATAAGGCATTTTCCAGAGTGATATCATGTTTCATGAAATATGGAGAAAGTTGTTGTATGTCTGTTTGCTGTTTATCTGTAAGTGGTAAAATATCCTTGAATTCTTGCATATGCGATAAAAAATCCTTTCTGTAATTCTTAGAACGTATTTGAAAATTCATTCCCACAATCTGCACGCCACACGTTGGAGAAGTTTTGTTGAAAATTTAGCGTATGTAACTCACTAAATTTATACATAGCAAATTTATCATAAAGTAGAACGCATATCCTGCAGGAAGTCAATTATAAGTACCGATATTCATACCGATAGTTTATCGTATTTTCTTATCCAATGCAATAACATCTGCAGTATTTGAACATTTGCATTATATGCATGTATAAAATAAAAAACATAGCAGAAACTTGAGAAAATTTGTGCAATAGTACTAGTAAAATGTCAAAAAAAGTATTATAATTGTACTATAACTGTGGGGAATATAAATTCCTGCAAGTATGATAAAGTTTAGAAAGGAATCAAAAACATGCAAGGATTTAAGGGCGGAGTACATCCATATGAGGGAAAAGAACTGTCTAAAGATAAGCCGATCAAAGCGGTCCTTCCAAAAGGCGAGCTGGTATATCCATTATCACAGCATATTGGAGCGCCTGCGAAGCCTTTAGTTGCTAAAGGGGACAGGGTTTTAACAGGACAGGTTATTGCAGAAGCAGGCGGTTTTATTTCTGCGAATATACATGCCTCTGTTTCCGGTACCGTTAAGGCAATAGAGCCAAGACGAGTGGCTACCGGAGACAGCGTTATGTCTATTATCGTGGAAAATGATGGATTATATGAGGAAGTGGAATATCATCCATTAGCCAATTACGAGACAGCTTCTAAAGAAGAAATTATTGCAAAAGTTAAGGAAGCCGGGATAGTCGGCATGGGAGGTGCTGGTTTCCCGAACCATGTAAAACTATCACCAAAAGAGCCGGATAAAATTGACTACATCATTGCTAACTGTGCAGAGTGCGAGCCGTATCTGACTTCAGATTATCGTAAAATGTTAGAAGAACCGGAAAAATTAGTTGGTGGACTGAAAATAATGCTGCGTTTGTTTGACAACGCCACTGCCATTCTTGGTGTGGAAGACAACAAGCCGGATTGTATCGAAAAATTACAGGAATTAACAAAAAATGAGCCGAAAATCACGGTAAAACCATTAAAGACAAAGTATCCACAGGGTGCAGAGCGTCAGATGATTTATGCAACTACAGGACGTCAGATTAACAGTACTATGCTCCCGGCAGATGCAGGCTGTATTGTAGATAATGTAGATACTGTAATTGGTGTATACAATGCAGTTGTACTCGGTAAGCCATTAATTGAGCGAATTGTGACCATTACCGGTGATGCTGTTGCAGATCCACGTAATTTCTGTGTTCGTTTAGGAACCAATTACACAGAATTGGTGGAGGAAGCAGGCGGATTCAAAAAAGACCCGGTTAAAATTATTTCCGGTGGTCCAATGATGGGATTTGCCATGTTTACTACTGATGTGCCGGTAATCAAGACAACATCAGCATTGCTTTGCATGACAAAGGACGAGGTGGCAGAATATGAACCTTCTGCATGTATTAACTGCGGCCGTTGTGTAAAAGTTTGTCCGGGACAGGTTATCCCTGCCAGATTAGCTGTGTATGCGGAACATGGCGATGCTGAGAGATTTGAAAAGGAAGATGGTTTGGAATGCTGTGAATGTGGCTGTTGCAGTTATGTCTGTCCAGCGAAGCGGCGTCTTACCCAGTCTATCAAGTCTATGCGAAAAATAGTTTTGGCAAACAAAAGAAAGAAATAGAGGTGAGTAGTAGTGAGTGAATTATTAAATGTATCATCCACGCCTCACGTGCGGGACAGGGCAACTACACAAAATATTATGAGGGATGTTTTTATTGCATTGCTTCCGGCAAGTGTATTTGGTGTATACAACTTTGGCCCTCGTGCTTTGGCGGTTATTTTAATTTCCGTTGCTGCCTGTGTGGTATCAGAAGCAGTATACCAGAAGTTAATGAAGAAAAAAGTAACAGTGAGTGATTGTAGTGCAGCAGTAACAGGACTTTTGCTGGCATTAAACCTGCCACATACCGTACCACTTTGGATGCCCGTGCTTGGCGGTGTGTTTGCCATCATTGTTGTAAAACAGTTATATGGCGGTCTGGGACAGAATTTTATGAATCCGGCGTTGGCAGCGAGATGCTTCCTGATGATTTCATTTACAGCAGATATGACATCCTTTACCTATGATGGAGTGACAGGAGCAACACCGCTAGCAGTGTTAAAGAATGGTGGAGATGTGGGTCTCCTTGATATGATTGTGGGTAACATTGGTGGTACAATTGGTGAAACAAGCTTGATTGCATTAGTGCTCGGCGCATGTTTTCTGCTACTAAGAAATGTGATTGACATTACGATTCCAGCGTCTTATATTTTAACCTTTGTGGTATTTATCGTATTATTTGGTGGTCACGGATTGGATATATCCTTTATTATTGCACATTTAGCAGGCGGTGGTCTTATGTTAGGTGCGTGGTTTATGGCAACTGACTATGTTACTTCCCCAATCACCACAAAGGGAAGAATTGTGTTTGGTATTTTGCTAGGTGTTCTGACTGGTGTATTCCGTCTGTTTGGACCATCAGCAGAAGGTGTATCCTATGCAATTATTATTGGTAACTTATTTGTTCCGTTAATTGAGAGATTTGTAAAAAACCGTCCTTTCGGATATGACAGAAGTAAAGGAGGGGCAAAAGCATGAATAGCAAAATCATAAAAGATGCTGCAATACTTACAGTGATTACTTTGGTTGCAGGCCTGTTGTTATCATTTGTGTATGAAGTTACAAAAGAGCCGATTGCAAATCAGAAGGAGATAGCCAAGCAAAAGGCTTATCAGGAAGTGTTTGCTGATGCGGATAACTTCAAGGAAGTAGAAGCAGATATTGATAGCCTGAATGAAAAGATTGTTTCTAGTGGTCTGACAGCCCAGACAATTGATGAAGTCGTGGGTGCTTACAAAGGAAGTGAGCAGATTGGTTACGTTATGACAGTAACAACCGGTGAAGCTTATGGCGGTGATATCCAGCTTACAGTGGGTATACAGAATGATGGTACAGTAAAGGGTATTTCGTTTTTGTCCATTAGTGAGACCGCGGGACTTGGAATGAATGCTAAAAATGATGCTTTTAAGGGACAGTTTGCAGACAAGCAGGTAGAAGCGTTTGCTACTACCAAGACAGGAGCAGCCAGTCCGGAACAGATTGATGCCATTAGTGGTGCTACCATTACAACAAATTCCGTTGTAAATGGTGTAAATGCAACATTGATAGCATTTCAGAATGTAGGAGGGGAGCAGTAATGAATCAATGTACAGAACGTTTATATAACGGTATTATTAAAGAAAATCCTACATTTGTTATGATGTTAGGTATGTGTCCTACCCTTGCTGTAACCACTTCTGCAATAAACGGTATGGGAATGGGACTTACAACAACAGCAGTACTTGTGATGTCAAACCTTGTGATTTCACTTCTTAGAAAAGTGATTCCAGATAAAGTGCGTATTCCAGCATACATTGTTGTTATAGCTTCGTTGGTTACAGTTATAGAAATGCTGTTGCAGGGATTCATTCCAAGTCTTTATGATGCGTTGGGAATCTTTATTCCTCTGATTGTTGTAAATTGTATTATCTTAGGTCGTGCAGAATCTTTTGCATCTAAGAATGGCCCAGTCCTTTCCGCTTTGGATGGTTTGGGAATGGGATTAGGATTTACAGTGGGGCTTACCAGTATTGGTATTGTGAGAGAATTATTAGGAGCAGGTGAAATCTTTGGGTTCCACATTATGCCAGAGGCTTACACGCCAATTACTATTTTCATTTTAGCTCCTGGCGCATTCTTTGTACTGGCATTTCTGGTTGCATTCCAGAACAAAGTGAAAGATAAAAAAGACATTGCAGAGGCAGACCGTTGCGATGGTGGCTGTGCAGGGTGTATGAATACCGCATGTGCAGGTAAGAATTTAGCAGATAAGAAAGGGGAGGAGTAAAGAATGGTACAGTTAATTTTACTGGCTGTTGGGGCAGCACTTGTAAATAATGTTATTTTAAGTCAGTTCTTAGGTTTATGTCCTTTCCTCGGAGTATCTAAGAAAGTAGAAACGGCAGCAGGCATGGGATGTGCAGTATTGTTCGTTATTACATTGTCTTCTGCTGTTACCAGTGTGATTTACAAATTTGTGCTGGTACCAACCCATTTAGAGTATTTGAAGACAATTGTCTTTATTATTGTAATTGCTGCATTAGTTCAGTTTGTTGAAATGTTTTTGAAAAAAGCAATGCCTGCATTATATAGTTCTCTCGGTGTATTTCTTCCGCTGATTACTACAAACTGTGCGGTATTAGGTACTGTTTTAACAAGTGTACAGAATAATTACAGCATTCTGGAAAGTATTGTGTACGGTTTTGCTGTATCTGTTGGATTTTTACTGTCTATCTGTATCATGGCAGGTATTCGTGAAAAGATTGAATACAATGATGTGCCAAAGGCATTTCAGGGAATGCCAATTGTATTGATTACAGCAGGACTTATGGCAATTGCGTTCATGGGCTTTTCAGGTTTAATCTAGGAAAGGGGACAGAAGAACGATGGATTTTATGGGAATAATAATTGCAGCGCTTGTCATTGCTGTTATAGGATTAGTAATCGGCTTGTTCTTAGGTGTTGCCGGAGAAAAATTTAAAGTCGAAGTAGATGAAAAAGAAATTGCTGTCAGAGAAGCCCTTCCTGGAAATAACTGTGGTGGTTGTGGATTTCCTGGCTGTGATGGTCTGGCAAAAGCAATCGCAGCTGGAGAAGCAGCAGTCGATGCTTGTCCTGTTGGTGGAGACAGCGTATCTGCAGCAATTAGTGCCATTATGGGCATAGAAGCAGGAAACGGCAGGAAAATGGTGGCATTTGTAAAATGTGCCGGTACCTGTGATAAGACAAATGAAGATTACAAATATTACGGTGTGGAAGACTGTACCATGATGGCATTTGTGCCGAATGGGGGTCAGAAAACATGTAATTACGGTTGTTTAGGTTATGGTTCCTGTGTGAAAGCATGTCCATTTGATGCCATTCATATCGTGGATGGTATTGCGAAGGTTGATAAGGAAGCCTGTAAGGCATGTAAGAAATGTATTGCAGCATGTCCAAAGAATTTGATTGAATTAGTTCCTTACGAGCAGGCGCAGGCTGTTCAGTGTGGTTCAAAAGATAAGGGACAGATTGTGAAAAAGGGCTGTCAGGTTGGCTGTATTGGATGTACCTTATGTACAAAGGTATGTGAAACCGGTGCAATTACAGTAACGGATAATCTGGCGCACATTGATCCGGAGAAATGTACCAATTGCGGTAAATGCATGGAAAAATGTCCGGTTAAAATTATCAGAGCACAGTAAACAAAGGCGGGAGAGGTTCTCCTGCCTTTTTGTTTTTAAAATTCTGGTTTGTGAAATTGTTTAATCATAGTGGCTACCCGGACGCCTATTGTAAGCTGTCTGGATTGCCTAATCATATGCGTAAACCGTCCGGCTGAGAGAGGGGATGTAGCTTGCTATCAGAGGCTAGGAATT
>JBGVIB010000175.1:0-6452 GCA_045122835.1 Lachnospiraceae bacterium | reverse complement strand
CTGTCGTCGGCTCACTTGTTGGCTCTGACGTCGGCTCACTTGTTGGCTCTGTCGTCGGCTCGCTTGTTGGTTCACTCGTTGGCTCGCTTGTTGGTTCACTCGTCGGCTTGCTTGTTGGTTCACTCGTCGGCTCACTTGTTGGCTCTGTCGTCGGCTCGCTTGTTGGTTCACTCGTCGGCTCGCTTGTTGGTTCACTCGTCGGCTCGCTTGTTGGTTCTCCCGTCGGCTCGCTTGTTGGTTCACTCGTCGGCTTGCTTGTTGGTTCTTCCGTCGGCTTGCTTGTTGGTTCACTCGTCGGCTTGCTTGTTGGTTCACTCGTCGGCTCACTTGTTGGCTCTGTCGTTGGCTCGCTCGTTGGTTCTTCCGTTGGCTCGCTTGTTGGTTCTTCCGTCGGCTCCACTGTCGGTTCACTCGTTGGCTCTTCCGTTGGTATCACAGGATCCTTACCTATCTCACGAGCATGCCCCTTTAATCTTGCCACCCGGCATTTGCCACCTTTACCTGATAAATCCGTCCATCTTTGAGTGGTCGCCATATGATAAAATGTCTGGTTTACTTCACAATGACTTACAAAATCTATCCAGTCTGATGTTTCTGACTTATCCATATATACATCTGCATCTGTATTAAATTTCACCTCAATAGCATATGTCGTTCCTGGTGCTAAATACACAGGGTTATTTAACTCAATGGTTGCATAACCCGGATATTGAATCACTGCAGTCTGGGGATCCTCATAAGCTTCATAACCGGAATTTATGCTGTCATCACATTCTGTATAGATCTGAATAGCACATTCTGTATTCGCAGAAGCAAGAGCAATAGATACGGACTCTAACATCTGCCCCTCTTCACATTCACTGACCTGATACATTGCTCCCACAGCCCCACCTGCTTTTAAGGAGAGTATATTTGAAAGGCTAGAAGAACCATCATACTGATAATCAACTATAGCATCATCTGTTGCCATTACGTCAAAAGCAATACAACATTTTCCAACATTGCTGTCTTCATAGGAAACATAGTAATATCCATTTTTACCACTACCTGTCCCCCAGCTGTTTTTCACAATCCACGCTCCATCTATGCTTGGACTGCATGCAGATGGAAAATTTTCTTTGGAATAGTCATCATCCCAGCCCACGATTGTCACAGCATGGTTCTCTATTTCGTCACCAATATAACACATTGATTCATTGTTGCGATACTCTGTGTCTGTATACAAGGCTGTTGCCACTGCACCATATTCCATAACCATGTATTTGATTTCAGAGATATTATCTGTGCTATTCTCACTTACAAGCCAATGTGCGTTTTTTAAACGAAGGCAATTGTCATATGCCATGCTGTCAGTAAACTCCACCTGTCCATTGTAAGGGTATGTTGCTTCTTCTGCAAATCCAATACCACTCATTAAGGTCATGGTATTAAACTGGTTATTGCCACTGGCAGAACGATAATCTCCAGACTTATTCTCATTGGCATCACCTTCTGTATTTCCTAATGCGTCCTTTACTATATGGTTAAAATAATATGCCATATGTAACTCTGACAAATCTATGCTATCAACCTCTGCAAGTCCCTGTTTCACAGCATTAGCCTCCGCAGCTGCCACCGCTGCAAATGCCCAACAGGTATTGTCTGTTCCCTGATACTTTACAGATGTAATATAGCCTTCATCCACACTGCTGTAATAGGAAGGATAGCTTCTCTCATTGGCAGAAAGCTGTGTCTGATATGCCTCAACCTCAGCATCAGCACTTACATATCCATAGCTTTCTTCCCCTTCTGCTGCTTCCTGTGCAGCATATCCGTTATTTGTTGCCCCTACTCCCGAAAATGACTGTCCTGCAACAAAAACTGTCATTATCATTGCTAGTAGTTTTCTTTTCATAACAAACTCCATTCTGCCGCTTAGCGGTATTATATTCAATACGTTGTTTCATGTTATGCAGCAATACATATCGTTTTTACAATTTTGCATAAGCTAAGCACAACAAAATGTATTTTACAATTTTTACTACTCTTTGTCTACAGTTTTGCATAGATTTTTACTCGTTGCTGAAACAAAGTGAACAGTAACAAACCTGCATTGCACATCTCTGCAATACAGGTTCTGTTTTGTCATTAATGCTCCACCACATAGGATTTGGTAAAGGCTTCAACCACGTCCTCATCATACCAGACAACAGCCTTACGATTTAGCAAAGCATAGGTATCCGAATCCTTGCCATAATAATTCTCAATTTCACCGCCGGAATCCCACCAGAAGCTGGATATCTTATACTTAGAACAAAGTTGCTGATATTCTGTAGCCGCCTGCACACGCTTTGTTTTTCCTTGCTTTGTGCTGATTGCCCATTCACCAATAATTACAGGAATCCCCTTAGAGGTAAAGCTATTGGACAAATGCTTAAATAACGCTTCAAAGTTATCGGTATCATAATTGTGTATCTCTGCAATCAGACGGTTCTCCACCGTATCTGCAGGCATTTGAAAGGCATCTAAAAATTTCTGATTTACACCAGAAGCATATGGTGCAACAATCAAATACCTTGTTGCATTATAACCACCACATGCACGTACTGTATCCACAAAGGTCTGATTCAGTGCATTTACAGCTTCTAATTGCGGTGCTGTTGGATTACTCCAGTCCTCTTTGGGATTCAAAATCTCATTAAAGCCTTCAAACAACAGTTTATCACCATAATTAGAAAAATATTCTGCTATCTGCTTCCACATAATCCTTAAATTTTTCTTGTAAATTTCCACATTGACACCATCTGCCACAATATATTCCCTGTCATGGTGAATATTAATAATACAATACATATCATTACTAAATGCATAATTCACTATCTCTGCAATCCTTGCAAGCCAATCTGTGTCAATGTTCATATTTTTATCCATATGATTGGTAAAGGTTACCGGAATACGAATGGAATGAAAGCCTGCATCCTTTACTTCATCAATCATTTTCTTTGTAGTAGATGGATTTTTCCAATAAGTCTCATAATAAGTAACTGCGTTAGCCGAGGAATCTCTATATGTTGGGTATTCTTTAATCTGCACACCAACACGAAGGGTTCCCCCTAACAAGTCCTTTGTCTGCTTTACTATCTGATTTCCTGCCAGACTACCATGAACAAACGTTGTGGCGCCGTCTGAAAAGTTCTTTGTGTGAACACCTTTCATGTCATCTAACTGCACAATCTGTCCGGTTTTCGTTTCAAATTCCGCTTGAACGACTTCAAATACCACATTAGATTCCCAGCTTGTTCCGATATCATGGTTGATAATCTGTATTCCGAATTTTGCACAATTTGTGTCTGCCCCAGCATTTAAGGCATCTATTTTCCATTCAAGAAGATAGTAATCCATAGGATTCGAATCTGCAAAATATGGTACTTGGGATGCATCCCATTCCGAATACGGCTCTGTTTCATAAGTTGCCATAATCTGATAATTATTTTTTCCCAGACTAATATCTTCTGTGGTAAATGTTTTTGCAGCCAGACTATCCAATGAATTGCCAAGATTCCAGCCTGGTCCTAACTTCTGAGCAAGCTCCATCGCTGTAGGACCAGATAATTGAGCCGATACCCCTTCTTCATCCGGCTCCTCTGTATGATTCTGCCCCCCTTGTTCTGTTTGCTGCGGCTGATTATTGTCAATGGATGCAGTATTTCCTCCGCACCCTGTAAACACCAGCGCTCCAGCTAACAAGGCAGCCAGCTTCGCCCTATTAAACCGCATACTCCCGCCTCCTATTTCGACAAATGTAATTTTTCCAACAAAGCAATTCTATATTCTGCAGCACTTAGCTTCTCCTGGGAATTATACCAGTTCTCTTTCCGCTTTTGATATTTAAATGCAAACAAAATACTTCTATGTACCCATGCCACAGGTAACAGTAACGGGCACTTTTTTGCATATTTATAGTCATCTGACAAGCTTTTTATTCCTGGGAAAAGCACCTGCAACTTTCGTTTCCATTTTTTATCAGCAACCTTTCTTGCTCCAGTGAGATAGGAAGACATTATTCCTAACAGCTGGTATGCATCCTTTTTGTCCCGCTCCTCTAACTGTATAATTTCTCCTAATAATATCTGTATCTCCTCCTGGGACACCGGCTGTCTTCCTTCTATAACAGCTTCCGTCATTCCAAGATATTCGCAACAGCACCAGAAAAATACCTCAGAAAATCTGTCATACCCTAAATCTTTCATGCTATTCCAAAATCTTTTCCAGTCTATTTCTTTCCTATAACGATTCACATATAGGGTAATATCCATAAGGTAACGATAACCCACACTCTCCACAATAAAATGTTTTATTACGTGAAACATCTGAAATATAAGATGCTCTGTATATCCCAATGTAACAACATCTATACCACATGGCTTAAGCTCCAGAAAAGATGAGGTTTCTGTTAATCTGCACTTTTCTAGAATATTCATTTTCTCTCCAGTATAATCTTCCCAGAGACAGTAATGCAGTTCAATTGTATGCCTCTCTTTATGAAAAACAGGAACCATTTCCTTTGATTTCTCCATATACTGTTCATAACCACAATCTAAAAGCAGTTGCACTGCTTCCTCACGCTGCCCTTCGGCCACATACAAATCACTGTCACTAGTTATTCGCATAGTGAACTGTGGATATAAGTCAGATAATACACATCCCTTAAAAGAAACTAGAGTAATCCCACGTTTTTTTGCTTCCTTTAATACACTTTGAAGGCTCTGCAATTTAAAAATTTCCATCATGCCGCTTCCAAAGGTGTCACGCTTCCACATATCAAACAATTGTGCATGTTGATTGCTCTCTACTGCCTTGGCAGCAGTGTGATAACAAATGGTGCTTACACCATTAAGCGTACATAGCGTATATATTTTTTCCCAGTCGGCATCTTTATATTTCTCTTTTATTTCTGCAGGCAATTGCTTCTGAATAGAGTCTCTGCACAGTTCAAAAAACAATTCTATTGTCTTCACCATATCCATTCTCCCAATCTATTCAAATTACATTCGTAACTATTCAAAACTCTTATAGCTACTTACTGTCTTATATACAATTCTTCTTCCTGAATGGCACAGTCTATCTTGTCCATTAGGGAATCTGACACACCTGCACGCACCTTGCGTACAAACAGCACCTCCTGCTTCATAATGGTGTCAAAATCCTTCTCCTCAAATACAGTAATGGTCTTTGGATATTCAAAATAATGAATGTTTCTCCAATTTACCAGCCAGCGCCGTTCTGGCTCGTCATATTTTATACAATGATACTTTAAATCTGTACTATGCACAATCGTATGAAAATATTCCTCATCCGGAAACTGAATGTGGCGCATTATCTGATTAATCTTCGGATGGGTTCGCTCAAACTCATCAAATATCTTTGCACATTTTCTGGTCACTGCCCATTGAGCCGCACCATAATGCATAAAATATTCCTCACCATTTTCTTTCATTACTCCATTAAAGAAAAGCGTTGGAATACTGCGCAATGCCAAAATCCCATCGTGCAATAACTTCATTGGTCTGGAATGTTGCTTCAAATAAAAGTCATCATCTCTCTTATTATAAATCTTATATTTTCTGGCATAATGCCAGTCTTTTGTGTTTGCGATTTTACAGCCCCGGATAAACTCAGTTCCAGCCTGTTCTGTAAAAAATCTATCAATATATGTATTACAATGAATAGGGTAATCCAGGTTCTGCAAAAGCACAAAATATTCATAGCCACGGTCACTTGCCAACGCTTCCCGCAACAAACGGTAAGTTGCTTCAATAGCATGATAGCCACCCCAATACACTTTTACTCTGTCCTTTATGAAATGCACCTGTTTATTACCTTTCAGCAGTGCCTCAAACGGCTGACTGTCCGCCTTGGCATCCACATGTATATACATATCAAAATCAGGATGCTCTGTAAGTTTCCCTGCCACTCGTGCCACAATTTCAGGCTCACAATGGCACAAATTCAAAAATGCAATCCGCATCTTGAAACCTCCTATTTTATTAAGGCTTTTATCCACATTTTAATATCTGTAGACCAGTTAAATTTCTGTTTCATAAATTGCAAATGCTTCTCTGTACTATTCTTAAGTGCCTGGCTAATATAAACATGTTCTGTTACTTGTTTCAGCCAGACTTCCTTCTCCTCTGTAGTCCAGCCATCTGCCAAACCTTTCAAATAATGCAATTGCCGTACATAAAACTTCAACCAATAATCTTCCATTTTTGGCCTATAAACTTCATATAAAAGATTTTTTTGAAATATTTCCACATAATAATCGTATATCTTGATACCGGGGTCAAAACCATAAATAAATTCACCCTCATTCCTATAGTACCTTGAAAAATTCATATTTTGTAGTATTTCATCCGATTTTTAGGGTTATATGTCAGGGATTCCCTGCCTTGTTTTATACAAGTACCGGATTT